>JAWSUP010000302.1:0-364 GCA_033549405.1 Bacillota bacterium
GTTGCGTTTTATGCCGCTCCTGTTGTTCGTTCCACTCTTTTATGCGTTTGCCCTGGCTAAGTGAAACTGTCCATTCAAATCAGATTCGGTAAGGTGTATACTGAAGCTTAAATGTACAGAAATGACGTGTTAAAAATGCTGCGAATCAGCCTGAAGGGCCATAATGACTGAAACTGCAGCAGTTCCGCCAAATATGACTGAGGTGAATTAGATGACCAAATCAAGTAATCATGAACCGTTAAAGACGCGGGAAAAAGCAATCAGGACACCGGTCGGACCGCCTGGTCTGGGTCGGGCTGTCATCGGCGAAGACGAGATCAATGCTGTTACCGATCTGCTGCGTGATCCTGAAAAACTGTTTCGC
>JAWSUP010000302.1:374-5459 GCA_033549405.1 Bacillota bacterium
CCATCTCTTTTACCAGCCGAGCCGCCGCCGCCCCGCACTTCTCAAACTCCCCGCCACAATCTTCAATGCTGGAAAAAGAACTGGAAGCCATGCTCGGCGTCAAGCATGCGCTTTTTGTCAATTCCGGCACATCTGCCTTAACTTGTTGCCTGGTCGGTTGGGGAATCGGCCCCGGGGATGAGGTCATCGTTCCAGCTTACACGTACATTGCCACAGCGACTGCGGTTGTCAATGCCGGGGCTGTACCGGTCATCGCTGAGATCGATGAATCACTGGGACTGAGCCCTGATGACGTGAAGAAGAAGATCACGCCGCTGACGAAGGCGATCATCCCGGTCCATATGCAGGGCGTTCCCGCCAGAATGGACGATCTGCGTCAGATCGGCAGGGACAGAGGCATTCGGGTCATCGAAGACGCTTGCCAGGCGATCGGATCAAAATACCGCGGTGCTTACACCGGGGTAGCTTCTGATGCCTTTGCCTGGAGCCTCAACTACTTCAAAGTGATCACCTGTGGTGAGGGTGGCGTCTATTTCACCAACGACGATACGGCATTTTTGCGCGGTGTCTATTTGTCTGATCCCGGCAGCCCCATGTGGGACAGCGATCTCAAGGGAGACCTGCATGTGCCACCCTTTTCCAAAGCCGGCTACCGGGGCAACGAGATCAATGCGGCCATCACACGCGTCCAGTTGGGCAAACTGGACTCCATCCTGGGGCATTGCCGCGCCATGAAGCGGCTGCTGTTGGAAAATCTGGCAAAACCGCTTCATTATCAATGCCAGCAGGTCGATGATCCGGATGGCGACTGCGGCATCTCGTTTGCCATGATCGCCGAAAGCGACGCAGCGGCTAAACGGATGAGTGACGGATTGCTCGAAGAAGGCCTTGTGATCGGAACCGCCTACAACGATGGATTCCCGGACAGGCATGTCTATACATACTGGGATTCCATTCTCAACAAGCGCGGGACCAATCATCTGAACTATCCGTGGGGAGATCCCAGTTACAAGGGGCAGGTCACTTACAACAAAGAGATGTGTCCCCGGACGCTGGACATCCTGGGACGTTGCCTGCGCTTGTCCATTCATGTCAACATGAATGAGCAGAACATCCTTGAAATCGCCGATGCCATCAACAAAGTGGACCGGACACTGTAGCAAACAGCAACAGCCGTCGGAATAATAATGAATGTCAGGTGCCTGCCTATGGAATTTTTTGACTGTAATGCCTGTTATGGCCACGATCGGACCAGCCGGCTGCTCAAACCGGTGCTTTCGGTCAATGATTTGAATGACGAAATGGAGCGGGCCGGTGTTGGTCGCGCAGTAGTCTTTCGTACGGATCAGTATCTTGCAGAACCTGATCTGGGCAACCGGCTGCTGGCAGATGATCTGCAGGAGAATGAGCACTTGTATGGCCTGTGGGCGTTGACACCGGTTCATACCGGTGAGATACCAGGACCAGACAACATTCTGGCAGAGATGAAACGAAACCGGATCATCGGTTTCAGGCTTTTTCCTGAAAGCCTGCATTACCTGCCCAGGGCTTTCGTCCTGCGGGAATGGCTGGACCTGGCCTTAAAGCATCGCATCCCGCTTTTTGTCAATACGGCTCATGGCTGCAGCCTGGACGCACTCGCCGATATCCTTGAACAATACCCTGATCTGACCGTTGTGCTGACCGACCCCAATGTCTGGCCGCGTGACCGTATGCTCAGACCTTTTGTGGCAGGTTTCCCCAACGTCTATCTGGACCTTTCCTATATGATAACAGCCGGCGGGATCGAGTCTTTTGTCGCTGAATATGGCGCATCGCGACTGCTTTATGGCAGTGCTTTCCCCAAATGTTATTTTGGCGCCAATATGCTGATGATCCGGCATGCTGACATCAGCCAGGCGGACTGTCAGCTTATCGCCGCTGGCAACCTGGAACGGATCATCCGGGAGATTGCTTATGATTAACAGTAAATCGGAATTGGCCGCAAAATTCTGGGCAAACGGGCAACTTGACGATTGCCCCATCCTGGACATGCATGCCCATATGGGCCCCTTTTATGGCGGGTATATACCGCTGGATACTGCCGAAGCGGTGCTGGCGGCGATGGATCGGAGCCATGTGGTGCTGACCTGTTTTGTCGGCCACGCCTCGCTTTTTGCACCCGATATTGGCATCGGGCAGGACCTGGCGATTGCCTGCCGTTATCCGGACCGCTTCAAACTCTACCACATCGTCTCCAGCCAGACCGCGCAGCCGAAAACTGATCTGGACAGAATTGAGACAAATAAAAGCAGTTACGTCGGATTCAAGTTTCTCAGCGACTATTATCAGGTGCCACTATCCGACCGGCGGCATCAGTCCTACTGGGAATATGCCAATGAAAACCGGCTCCTGGTGCTGGCGCATACCTGGGGCGGCAGCGCATATGACGGACCAGATGAGGTTGAAAAGATCCTTGACCGATATCCGGATCTCATATTCGTGGCTGGCCATTCATTTCACGGCGACTGGGACAGTGCTGTCCGGCTGGGTGCCCGCTATCCCAACCTGTACATGGAATTGACCGCCGTGCTGGATGACCGCGGTGCGCTCGACCTGCTGGTCGACAAGCTGGGATCCGAAAAAATCCTCTTCGGGGTCGATATGCCCTGGTTTGCCTACACGCACGGGATCGGCGCTGTCCTGTCCGCTGACATGACGGATGAAGACCGCCGTAACATCTTTTACCGGAACGGAAAGCGGCTGCTGTCGCGCTTCCCCTGGTTTGATCCGATCTGGCTGCAGGCCTCTCCTAAGTCATTGCCCTGATTCAACCTGCTTGATGTACACGCTGTTCACACCTGCCTTACGGGCTTTTTGCAGGCAATCAATGGATGTTTCGATCATTTTGCGGACTGCGCCCAGGCGTTTATCTGTGCTACCCAGGCCGCCGATATAACAGCCCATGGGCATCGGACATCCGACAGAAGCGAAATCATGTTGTGCAATCGAGATGATAATCGATTCTGCACATCTTCTCATCTCATCCGGCCTGGCTTGAGCAAAGATAATGAATTCATCACCGCCTGCCCGCCCGATAACCGGATGTGTCAGGTTCTTTTCGACATGGCTGCGTACATGTTCATAGCAGGTGACGATCACGCGGTCGCCAACATCAAAGCCGCAGGTGTCGTTGACCTGCTTGAAGTGAGCAATATCAAAGCGTGCAATTGAAATAACATCGTTATCTTGAAATGTAACGGCAAGGTCGCGGACCTGTTCGATAAACATCTCCATGTTTGGCATGTTTTTCTTGATCTCATGCACCATCTGCGCATCTACCTGCAGTAAATCAATTTCCTTTTTCATCTGAAATCCCTCTTTCTCCAGCGTGTGGATCAGCCGGTCGATCTGGATCTTTTTCTGGACGTGCGCTTTCTGGATCGAGATGAATTCAATGCGTTTTTGCACGAGCAGGCTGATGATGGCATCGCTGTTAACCGGACCACCGAGCATCCCGCGGATCTGCGACAGGGAAAAGTCCAGGTTTTTCAGGATGATGATCCAGTTCAGCAATGCCGACTGTGATGCATCGTAGATCCGGTATCCCGTCTCAGGATCAACGCTTGAAGGCTGCAGCAGGCCGATTTTATCGTAATGGCGCAGCATCTTCGTCGTCACGTGATTCATGTCGGCAAATTCACCGATTTTCATCTCAAAATCCTCCTCGATCCGGATCAATTATGCATGCAATTAAAGTATAAACCTTGCCGCAACAGGAAGGTCAAGGTTAGTGTAAAGTATTTGTAGGTCAAAACAGGGAGAAATCCCCCATGTGTTAAACTTATTTTGTTACAAACCGTTTGACACAAAAGAAAGGGGATCTCTCATGGACATTATAACGCAAATGACGGAAGAATTGGCAGCGAAAATCACGCAAATGGAATTCGATAGCGTGGCCAGAAGAAGGCTGCAGTACGAGCAGGAGCTTCCGCCAACAGAAGAGAATCGGAAGGCCGCTACTGGAACGAGATTCTCTACGGGCTGACCGCAGATGAGTTCCATGCCAGGAATAATATGAGATGACCGCTTTCTCTCAGGGATTGTCAGCCAATAATGCCCAGTTCGCGGCCGCGGTTGACAGCCTGGGTTCTGTTGTTGACTTCAAGCTTTTCATAAATATTGTGGACATGCCACTTCGTTGTACCAACAGTGATAAATAAATCTCCCGCGATGTCTTTGTTTGATGCTCCTTCAGCCATCAGGCTGAGAATCCGGATTTCCTGCGGGCTGAGCACCTCCGCTGTGTCAGGAGCTGCTGCCGGGCCGAAGGCAGCCAGAACCTGTTCGCCATATGCCCGAAATGGCGCCAACTGCGCTTGCCTCAGGCAGGCTGCCATAATCTGACGCATGGGTTCACCTTCATCCAGGAACAAGCGGACATAACCATGGGGCTCGGCCTTTTCGATCAATTCAGCCATGACTGCAGTGCTTTTATCTGCTTCACCTTGCTGCCAGCTAATCAGCGCGAGCAAGACAAGCGCTTCTATCAATGTTCCGTTTCGCTCAGCAGCGCGTGCAGCGCTGCTGACAGTTTCCAGCAGTTGTTGCGATTCTGGCAGACGGTCCTCTGCAAACCAGACCCGGGCCAGGATCAGCTTTTCCCTCTCCTGCATGTATTCACGGTTATCGGTCTGAACATCGGTCCCGACGGCGTGAGCCCAGCTGGATGCGGCCGGGAGATTTCCGAGTTTCAGCGCCATCATAGCCTCCAGCATCAGAGCCAGTCCGGTTAGGCGCGGGATGCGATAGGCTTTCAATATGAGCAGCGCTTGCTTCATAGCCTGCCGGGCGGACACCGGATCACCTTGTGCCAGTTTCAGGCGGGCCAGATACAGTTGGGCCTGCTGAAGATCATCGGTCAGACCGCCTTCACGGGCCAGCTCAATGCCCGTCTGGATGAATTGCTCTGCCTGGACCAGCTGGTTGCGTTCACGCTGGATGTCGCCCCGGATAGCCCAGGCCAGCCCGGCAGGCGGTATGCGTCCGTCATGTGCTTCTGCCAGGGCCAGAGCGTCGCGACAAGTCTCTTCAGCATCGTTCAAA
>JAWSUP010000303.1:0-4759 GCA_033549405.1 Bacillota bacterium
CTGTCTGGGTCGACTTGCCGCTGCGGGCGGCTTCCAGGTCGACGACATGCAGCCATCGGGCGCCGGCGGTGCCAAACTGCCGTGCGACTTCAAGTGGCTGCTCATGGTAGACAGTTACCTGGTCATAACGACCTTGGCTGAGACGGACACAGCGGCCGTCCAGCAGGTCGATCGCAGGATAGATGATCATTTCTTTCGGGTTTTCTGACGTCATGCCTGTTTCCTTTTCAAACCTTTCAGAACATTTTCTATCAGTCAACCGGATCGTCCAGCCAGCGCGCCAGCAATCTGAGTCCGGCGTCACCGCTTTTTTCCGGATGAAACTGGGTCAGCAGGATCGGTCCGATCTGGACAGCTGCCGCAAAGACAATTCCGTGACTGCAACTGGCCGCCGTCATGTCCGGTTGATCCGGCTGCACGTAATAAGAGTGAACAAAATAGAATGATTCCTGGTCCGGCAGCAGCTGTAAACGAGATCCAATCAGCCTGTTCCAGCCCATATGCGGCACCTTGAGGCCGGTCAGGGCCGGAAAGCGGCGGACACAGCCAGGCAGGATCCCAAGTCCGCGCGCGTCGCCTTCTTCGCTGCGGTCGAACATGAGCTGCATACCGAGGCAGATGCCGAGGAAGGGTCTGCCCTTTTGCAGATATTGCCGGATCGCATCATCCAGCCCTTTGTCCTGCAGGCGTTTGACCGCATACTGCATCGCGCCGACACCGGGAAGAATCAGGCGATCCGCCTGCAAGGCGACCTCGGGATCCTGGCTGATCGTGACGGTCTGCCCCAGAAAAGCCAACGCCTTGGCGACGCTGCCCAGATTCCCCATGCCATAATCAACCAGAACGATCATAGAAGCTTCTTTCCGGTCAGCCGTTCGTAAGCCTCAACATATTTCAGCGAAGTTGCTTCAATGACCGCTTGCGGCAGGGTCGGTGGCGGTGGGGTCTTGTCCCAGTCGAGTGTCTCCAGCCATTCGCGCAGGTACTGCTTGTCAAAGCTTTTCTGAGGCCGGCCCGGCTCGTAATCGGACAGTTCCCAGAATCGGGAGGAGTCCGGTGTGAAGATTTCGTCTGCCACCATGAGTCGACCATCCGCCATGCCGAACTCAAACTTGGTGTCGGCCAGGATAATGCCCTTCTCTTCAGCACGGGCTGCCGCTGCTTTATAGAGCGCCAGGCTTGTCTGACGCACCCGATCGGCTGGACCTGGACCGATCAGGTCCTTCAGCTGTTCGAAGGAGATGTTGATGTCATGACCGGACTCTTCTTTCGTTGACGGCGTAAAAACAGGCTCAGGCAGGCGATCTGCCTGGCGCAGGCCTGACGGCATCTCGATGCCGCCTACCGTCTGTGTCTGACGATACTCTTTGAGTGCAGAGCCCTCAAGGTAGCCGCGTACAATACATTCAGCCGGCAGCATCCGGATCTTGCGTACCAGCATTGATCGGCCGGCCAGTTGTTCGGCATATCGGTCGAGCCCCATCGGATAGGTTCTTGGATCGGTGGACAACACATGGTTGTCGACAATGTCGCGGGTCAGGTCAAACCAGAAAGCTGCAATGCTGTTGAGGACGACGCCCTTGTGCGGTATGAGTTCTTCAAAGACGACATCGAAAGCCGAGATGCGGTCAGTGACCACGATCAGGAGCGCGTCGTCCAGATCAAATACATCGCGGACCTTGCCTCTGACAAACAGGGGAAGTTCGATAAAGTCGACATTTCTTAAAGGTTGGCTCATAAAATCCTCCTTATATGGTCAGAGAACACCTTTGGATGAAGGTATCTCGTCTGCCGTCTGCGGATCAATGGCAGCGGCGGCGTTGAAACTGCGGGCAAATGATTTGAACATCGCCTCGATCTTGTGATGATCATTGCGTCCGTATGGACAGGTCAGATGCAGGGTCATACCAGCATTGAATGCCAGTGCGCGGAAAAATTCTTCAGTCATCTGGGTCGAGAAGGCTCCGACACGGTCACTGGCAAAATCAGCTTCGAAGACCAGCCAGGACCGCCCGGATAAATCGATCACCGACACAGCCAGGGCCTCATCCATCGGGATCATGGCCTGCCCATACCGGCAGATACCGCGCTTGTCTCCCAATGCCCGGGCGATCGCCTGTCCCAATACAATGCCGACATCCTCTGCCGTGTGATGGTCATCGGTATCCAGATCACCCTCTGCCTGCACGACCAGGTCCAGCCGGCCATGTTTGGCCAGCAGCACCAGCATGTGATCGAGAAAGCCAATGCCGGTCGCCGCATCAGCCGTTCCGCTGCCATCAAGCCTGAGCTTGACGGTGATCTGCGTTTCATGGGTTTTGCGTATGATTTCAGCCTGTCGCATCCAAGATCCCCCTTTCTAAACAGTACGATTATATCAGCAAGCGGTCCAGTACGCGAATCAATTCGTCGATCTGCCCGTCGGTTCCAACTGTAATCCGCAAGAAGTCATCGATACGCGGCAGGTTGAAATGCCGCACCAATATGCCCTGATCGCGCAGCCCCTGGTACAGCGACCTGCCGGACAAGGCAGCATGCCGGGCAAATACAAAGTTCGCACTGGATGGTAACACCTGGAACTGACGTTCTGACAATGCTGCTGCCATGCGCTCCCGGCTTCTGATGATGCGTGACCGCATCTGTTCGAACCAGGCCGAAGCGCCGAAGGCGGCCTGACCGATGGTTTGTGCCAGGCGATCCAGTGTGTAGGAATTGAAAGAATCACGGACGCGCTGCAGCGCATCGATCAATTCCGGCGCTCCCAGGGCATAGCCCAGGCGGATGCCGGCCAGAGCCCTGGATTTGGAGCAGGTCTGGACGATCAGCAAGTTATCGTAGTCTGCCAGCAGCGGGATAGCGGTTTCGGCGCCAAAATCGACATAGGCTTCATCGACGATCACCAGGCGGTCGCGATCAGCTGCAGCCAGGTGTTCGATCACATCGATACCGACAGCCATGCCGGTCGGGGCGTTGGGGTTAGCCAGAACGATACCGCCCGAGGGAGCCTGGAAGGATGCGACCGGCAGGCTGAAGTCGTCCGCCAACGGGATGGTGCGCCAGTTGATCTCGTAAAAACGGGCGTAAACCGGATAAAAGCTGTACGTGACATCGGGAAATGTGACAGCCCGGTCAGGGCCTGCCGGAACAGCCTGCACCGGTTCGAAAAAAGCCTGGAAAGCCAGCGCGAGCACTTCGTCTGACCCGTTGCCTGCGAAAACCTGTTCAGGTGACAGGCCGGAATAATCTGCGATAGCCTGACGCAGGCTTGTGCTGGCAGGATCAGGATAGAGCCGCAGCTGCTCAGCCGCGAAAGATGATAGAGCCGCCCTGACTTCCGGGGTTGGTTCATACGGGTTTTCATTGGTGTTGAGCTTGATGAATGCCCGATCCCGCGGCTGCTCTCCCGGCACATAGGGTATCAGTCCGGCTGTCTTTTTGTTCCAGAAGCGACAGGCGCCGGGCGCGCTTTGTCTGTCTGAGCTGTTATCCTGGAACGGGTTTGTCTCTGAAGTCATCTGCTTCTCCCCTTCTATCTTACTTGTTTCTGAACGAATGCTGATCGCAGACATCTCTGATCTGGACCTTTTCAGCGTTCTCCCTTTTCTGTACCTATCGACAGCAGGTCGGTCCCGAAACGGACACGCACTGATTCTGCGTGTGCCTTGAGCTGCTCTGCCTCAGCAAAATGTTCAATCGCCACATGGCAGTCAGCCAGGTCCTGCCTGGTGTAGCGGATCAGACTGACCTTCTTGATGAAATCCTGTGTATTAAGCGGCGAAAAGAAGCGCGCGGTGCCGCTGGTTGGCAGCACATGATTCGTTCCGGCCATGTAGTCGCCCAATGGCTCGGGGCTGAAAGGGCCGATAAAGATGGCGCCTGCATTACGGATTCCAGGAAGCAGGTCATCAGGATCTGATACGAGCAATTCCAGGTGCTCCGGAGCCAGTTCGTTGGCAAAATCAACAGCAGTCGCCAGATCAGGCACAACGAGGGCGGCGCCATAATCCTGCAGCGACCGGCTGATGATGCCAGCCCGGGGCAGAAGCGGCTGACGCAGGGCGATCTCTCCGGCAACGTTCTGAGCCAGTTCCAGGCTGTCTGTCAGCAGCAAAGCCGATGCCAGCGGATCGTGTTCCGCCTGGGACAACAGGTCTGCCGCGACATAAGCGGGATCTGCAGATGCGTCAGCGATAATGAGGATTTCGCTGGGTCCGGCGAACATGTCGATATCAACCTGGCCGAAAACAAGGCGTTTGGCTGTGTTCACATAGATATTGCCCGGGCCAGTGATCTTGTCCACCGCCGGAACACTCGACGTGCCATAAGCCATCGCGGCGATGGCCTGCGCTCCGCCGATCCGGAAAAGATCATCGGCTCCGGCAATCGAAGCGGCGGCCAGGATACCCGGATCGACCGATCCATCAGGCCGGGGCGGTGTACACAGGACGATGCGCCGCACACCTGCTGCCCGGGCAGGAATAATGTTCATCAAGACCGAAGACGGCAGCGGCGCTGTACCGCCGGGAACATACACGCCTACAATATCCAACGGCCGGCTGATCAAGCTGATGGATCCTCCTGCCCGTGCGGGTAAGACGACATCGTCCGTAAGCTGAGCCTCGTGAAAAGCCCGGATCCGGTCTGCTGCCTGGTGCATGGCATCCATAAGCGCAAGATCGACCCGGTCGATTGCTTCACTGATCTCCTTTTCACTGATACGCAGGCGCGCCGCCGGCAGCTGAACATGATCATATTGGGC
>JAWSUP010000303.1:4769-5424 GCA_033549405.1 Bacillota bacterium
TTCTGAACGAGGTCAATGATCCGCCCGGTCGCCTCGATCACCGGCTGCAGGTTCATTTTGCCGCGCAGTCCCAGTCGCTGTACTTGCTGGCGCAATTCGTCACGGTTTGTTATATGGATTCTGAACGGATTATTCACCATGACCATTATTCCTTTCCCTGCTTCGCCTGTTCGGACAGGACGCGGCGGACAGACTGGATCAAGGGATTGATCTGGTCCGATTTCATCTTCATGCTGACGCGGTTAACGACCATGCGCGCGCTGATCGGTGCGATCGTCTCCATGACCACCAACCCGTTTTCCTGCAGGGTCCGACCGCTCTCCACAATATCGACGATAACCTCGGCCAGTCCGACCAGCGGCGCCAGTTCGACCGAGCCGTTCAGGCGGATGATCTCGACGCTCTCCCGACGTTTTGTCTCGAAATACTCGCGGGCGATACGCGGATACTTGGTCGCGACCCGCTTGTTGGGCACGCTGTCAAGACGACCGGCCATGGATGCAGGACCGCAGACGCACATCCTGCAGGAGCCGAAGCCCAGGTTCAGCACTTCATAGAGCAGGCGGCCTTCCTCGAGTAAAGTGTCTTTGCCGACAATGCCGATATCGGCCGCGCCATAATCGACATAGGTCGGCACATCGGCCGGTTTAGCCAT
>JAWSUP010000304.1:0-5402 GCA_033549405.1 Bacillota bacterium
AGCCGGTCCGGACCGCTTCGATGAACTGGCGCATTTCTTCTTCAAACGAGGCCATGTACCGCTCCAGGAAAAAGTAAAGCGGTTTGTCGCTGTGGACACTGTCAGCGCGGCTTACCTGAACGGTTGTGGGCGTATCATTGGCTGCAGATGCAGCGCCCAGTGAGCCCAGCACTTCAACGCGCTGGTCATAGCCATAGACCGCCTGACGGCTGTTCTCGATGATGCCCAGCGCCCCGTTTGCGAATTTCAGGTTGATGACGGCTGTATCGATGTCGCCAGCTTCCCCGATGGCCGGGTCAACTAAAACAGCAGCACTGGCATATACCTCGACAACCGGGCTGCCGGCCAGATACTGCGCCATGTCGAAATCATGGATGGTCATATCCAGAAACAACCCGCCGGACTGGCGGATATACGCCAGTGGCGGCGGCGCCGGGTCGCGCGATGTGATGCGGACCACGTGGATCTGTCCCAGTTCACCGGAGGAGGCAATCTGCTGCACCTTGTGGAAATTATGGTCAAAACGGCGGTTGAAGCCGACCTGCATGCGCACGCCACTCGCGTGGACCACGGCAATGGTCTTTTTTATTTTTTCCAGGTCAAGGTCGATCGGCTTTTCACAGAAAATATGCTTGCCAGCCCTGGCCGCCGCCATGGCCAGATCGGCGTGGGTCGGTGTCGGAGAGCAGATGATGACGGCGTCGATCTCCGGATCGCGGAGTATCTCCTCCGGATCATCCGTTATCCCGGGGATGTTCAGGCTGTCGGCAAATACGCGCAGCCCTTCTGTCCGGACATCCGACACGGTTTTGACGTTTGATCCGGGAATGCAAGAGCTGAGTGTCCGGGCGTGGATCCGGCCGATCCTGCCAATGCCGATAATGCCTGTCGTGATGGTCTTCATGTCAAGATACCTCCTGTAAACGTCTGGTTTATGGTATATTATTTCTGTATTCTTGTTAACTGATCAGCATATTGTGATCAACTGGAGGGCCGGAAACATGCGTACCGATCGCCTGCGCGAACTGGAACACTATATGACAGAACATGTAACGGCAACGATTCCAGAGCTGTGCGACCGTTTTGGCGTTTCTGTCAACACAATGCGCCGCGATATCCGCCAACTGGTTGACGAGGGCCGTTTGACCAAAGTCTACGGCGGCGTGGTCATCAATCAGCATGATCTGACAGTGCCCTTTACCGACCGCAGCAGCATTGCCGTCCAAGAAAAGCTGGCCATCGGGCGACTGGCTGCCGGTTTGGTCGGTCCAGGCGACACCATCTATATTGATTCCGGCAGTACAGCTGCCGAAATGGTGCCTCATCTTGACAATCTGGCCAATCTCACTGTTGTCAGCAACAGCCTGATCGTGCAGAACCGCATGCTGCAGGTGGCCCAGGCCAATCTGCTGACCATCGGCGGGATTTTCAGCCGCAAGACTTTGTCGTGCTCCGGGCCGATCGCTGTTGCCGGACTCGGCAATATCCGCATCCGCAAGGCTTTCATGAGCGCGACTGCCGTCAACATCGAGGATGGCGCGACGAACTACTCGCCCTACGAGGCGGAGATCAAGCAGGCTGCCATTGCGCGGGCCCACGAAGTGATCCTGATGGTCGACCATACCAAGTTCGACCGTTCTGCCGCCATCTGCTTCTGTCCGCTGGAACGGCTGAAAGCCATCTTGACGGACCGGCGCCCGCCTGAACGCTATGTTACTTACTGCCGGGTGCATCAGATCGAACTGTTCTATCCGGAAGCGACAGGAACTTGAGCCACTGCTAAGCAATATCGTGGCAACCCCTGCGTGATGTCCGTTCCATCCGGGTGGACCCCGCCTGATCAGCCGGCGGATCACAGCGTTAGCCCTCCCTGTTTGCATTTCAGTTTGCGTTTCATAACGGTACGGACTTTGTCAGCGATGTGCAGAGTGGTCAGGCCGAACCGCGTTTCCAGATAATCCTGGGGGCCGACTTCGCCGAACGATTCGTAGATGCCGATACGCTCCAGTGGGCACGGTCGGCAGTCGCTTAATAGTTCAGCCACAGCACTGCCCAGTCCGCCGTTTATATTGTGGTTTTCTGCGGTCACGACAGCACCGGTGTGCTCTGCCCAATGGCAGACGGCTTCCCGATCCAGAGGTTTAATCGTGAAACAGTCCAGAACAGCGACTGTCAGGCCTTCCTGCTGCAGCATTTCAGCCGCTTCGAGAGCATGGACGACCAGGATGCCACAGGCAATGATCACAGCATCGTTGCCCTCGCGCAGGCAGACAGCCTGCCCGATTTGAAATGAATTTTCAGGTTCATAAACCGGCAGGACTGGCTTGCGCCCGACCCGGATGTATTTGAGCCCGGGCAGCTGCCAGGCTTGTGGCAGGACAGAAGTGAGCATGGCGGCATCTGTTGTTTCCAGCACGGTTGAACCGGGGATGGCACGGTAGAGGGCGACATCTTCGAAAGGCATGTGTGTGCCGCCATTGAAGGCAGCTGTGACACCCGGGTCGCTGCCGATGATGGTGACTGCAAATCCGCTGTAGCCAACTGCCAGAAAGGCCTGGTCGTAGCAGCGTCGTGCGGCAAAAGCGCCGAATGTGTGGACGAGCGGGCGAAAGCCGGCTGCAGCCAGTCCGGCCGCAACCCCGATCATGTTGGCTTCGGCGACCCCCATGTTGAAGGCTTTGTCCGGGTGCGCCAATGCCCATTGCCGGGTTCCGACCGAGCTCATCAGGTCGGCGTCGAGATAGATGAAGTCCGGATGTTCACCCATATGGATTAGGGCGGTGACAAAAGCGTCACGCAACGCTACAGGCTCGTGAACTGATGTACTGACCCGTTCAATAATCTTGATCATAGTCATGCGCCCTCCTGCTGCAGCCGCAGCAGCTCGGTCTGCAGTTGAGCCATGGCTTCGTCTGCCAGATCCGTCGGTACGACGATATGGTGGTTGGCGGCCATCCGGGCGACCCGAGTGACACCGGCCCCTTTGGTCGTTTCCAGCACCACCATGTGCGGCTGTCCGGGGTGTTGCCGGGCTGTCTCTACAGCGGCGCTGATGGCAGCGACATCCTGGCCGTCCACCGTCTGGGTATCCCAGCCAAAAGCAGAAAAGCAACCGGCAATGTTATCCATGGCGATAATCTCACGGGTCAGGCCATCCAGTTGTTTACCGTTGTGGTCACAGAATGCCGTCAGGTTATCAAGCTTGTGGTGGGCCGCAAACTGAGTGGCTTCCCACACCTGACCTTCATTGAGCTCTCCGTCGCCCACGATCAGATAAACCTGGTTGTCGCGCTGCTTGAGGCGATCACCCAGAGCCAGGCCGACAGCTGTCGAAAAACCCTGGCCGAGTGACCCGGTTGTCATGTCAATACCCGGAGTCCTGCGGTGATCACAGTGGCTGGGCAGACGCGTATCGGGCTGGTTCAGCGTATCCAGCCAGTCCATGGGGAAGTAGCCGCTCAAAGCCAGTACTGCATAGACAGCCGGTCCGGCGTGACCTTTCGAGCAGACCAGTTTGTCGCGTTCCGGCCAGTCCGGACGGGCAGGATCATGTCGCATCACGGATCCGTAGAGCACGGCCAGCAGGTCGGCAATAGACAAAGCTCCGCCGACATGTCCAAATCCGCGGGCGCGAAAGGCGCGCATGGCTCCCAGGCGGATGTTGACGGCAAGCTGCTCGAGCTGATTGCGCTGGGTGTTGTTCATTTTGCTGCCTCCTGATGTTCTTCGTTACCTTTCATCTGCGTCTAACAGGCTTGCATCTCTTTTCAGAATCGTCCTGCGCTGTGATCTCAATGCGCATGATCGCGCAGCCAGGCTTTTTCCATGGCCGCGACCAGCGGCAGGCGGTCGCCGGACAGAAAGCGTACCATGGCGCCACCTGCTGTGCAGACATAGGAAAATACGTCAAGTCCGGTGAATCGGCTGGCTGCAAGGACAGTATCACCGCCACCGATGACACTGTAGCCTGGCGCTTCTGCTACAGCCCGCCACAGCAGGCGGGTTCCCTCCGACAGCAGCGGCTCCTCATAGATGCCGGCGGGGCCATTGACAAAAATGGTTCCGGCAGACTGGATCTCCTTTGTGTAACGGCTACAGGTCTCAGGTCCGATGTCCCCGAACATGAGATCGTCTCGCGGCATGTCCGTAACCGGAACAATCAGCCGGCTGCCATCATCGATACAGGCCAGATCGGCCGGCATGAGGATCCGGTCCCCCCAGGCATCCAGGTATGTCCGTGCTTTTGCGACAAAACCGGACAGGTCGTGCTGTTCGATCCATTGCCCGATGCGCCGGCCGGGCGAACGGCCCGCCGCCGTCAGGAAAACCTGGCCGGTCACGCCGCAGGTCAGAACGCAGTCGGCAATACCGCGTTCCAGAACCTGGCGCAGCATGCCGAATGCATCGGATATTTTGGCGCCGCCCAGCAGAAAAACAACAGGACGCTCGGTTCCGCGCAGCAACCTGCTCAGTGCGGCATATTCCTGGTACAACAGCCTGCCGCCGGCTGTCGGCAGAAGCTCCTGAAAAGCCACCATGCTGGGAGAGTTACGGTGCGCCGCGGCAAAGGCATCGTTAACATAATAATCAAACAGAGGCGCCAGGCTGCGGACGAGCCACGTCTGCAGCATCTCGGCCGGTTCCAGCCTGACCTCTTTTTCAAACCCGGAAACTTCTTCGGTCAGGTAGCGCAGGTTGCCCAGAAGCACCGCTTCACCGGGCTGCAGCGTTTGAATGGTTGCACAGGCTGCTGGACCGCAGACATCGTCGATGTAGGCAATCGGCTGGCCGAGCAACCGGCTGAGCAGGGCTGCGTGTTCCGCCAGCGGCATCAGGTTCTGGTAGTCGAGGGTGTCGCCCTGGTGCGCGATCAATGCAAGGCACGCTCCGGCGTCCAGCAGGTGGCGGATGGTCGGCAGACTTTTGCGGATCCGGTTGTCATTAGCTATTCTCCTGGTCTTTGGATCGACCGGTGAATTGATGTCGACACGCAGCAGCACGGCCTTGCCGGTGTAATTGAAATCGTCGAGGGAGAGCATGTTTATTTCCATTTTCCCAGCTCCAGGTAGCGGTTGGTGGCGGCGACACCGCTCTGCCGGTCTGGCTGCAGTTGCAGGCAGGCGCGGATGGCGTCGATGCTTTCCGGGATGGTCACAGCCTCCTGCGGGATGTTGATGGCGAACATGATATCGTCGCCAGATACGACGATGCTTTCTTCCCAGACGGCGATCTCATACATGTCACCGCGCGGGTTACCCAGGTCCCGTGCATAGCGGAATAACGAGGCATTGCCAAGGAATCCATCCTCCAGGCGTACAATGCGAATACGGTCATGCCCGGCAAAAGCCTCCAACGCCATGCCTGGCGTGATTTTCTGTTTGCCGCTGGCCACAATCGTGATG
>JAWSUP010000305.1:0-5396 GCA_033549405.1 Bacillota bacterium
TAATTTCCTGCTCTTTCATATGTTGCAGGGTATAATTTTCAGGAAGTTAAGGAATCAAGGAAGAGAAAACAATAGGAGAACTGATGGATGCAGGCTTCACTTATCATTTAAAATCATATGCTTCACAGGCTTTTAAGGTGCATACCGCGGTTCCCGATAATCTATACAGTGCTGTAGTAACTTTAAAAGATACGAAGGGAGAGAGCGGTGACTTTTATTTTGCGGAAGTCAGACAGTGCAATGGCCATGCTGCATACGTCTCTCCGGTATATTTTAAATGAACTACAAAATGGATTCGAATACCGGTGTGTTTATGACTGCAAAATGGAATGGAGGCAGACAATTGTGAGTTTGGCAATATTTCCGGATAACAAGCTGGGACTTCATTATTTTAGTATACTGAATGGAAACTTTGTCGCAAAGCTATATGGTGACACAATAAAAAGTGTTGATGAGAAAAATGTTATTCTTTGCATAGAGGATACCGATTTGTTAAAGATAGCCATATGTAATGGCAAGAATGTACTCTACCCATTCCCGTTGCTTTGCTGTGTTGAGGAGATTGCAGGGCTGCTTTCCCATCATAACGCATACCTTTTGGCAGGGGGCATTGAAGATATTATAATGACCGGCTGGATATTAACACGATCATACACGATGGGCGTGTTGGTATTGTTGGCGTATCCAATATAACCCGAAAAAGTTGTGAACCTGCTCATCAATATTTGTCTCTTCTTGCGCGTGAGGTTGATATTTTGATTGATATATTCGGCCGTGTAAAACAGGTCTACACGATGAAACATCAATCAGGAGATACGGTACTTGTGCTGGCCACCCTGAGATTTGCTAATAAAGCAATTGCAAACATTGAGCTTGTCTGTGGTTTTCAGGGAATCCCTTACGAAAAAGGAGAGTTTTGCGGCACTGAGGGGATTGTCAAATACGACACCCGGTTTCAAAGTCCATTTGTTCATGTGAGCGGTGAAAATGAAAAGAGCGCTGATAACAACTACCTTTTAGCAAAATCCGAACCGTTTATAAGTATGGTTACGGATTTGTTTGCGTGTTCGAGGGTTCCGGACTGCAATCTTCAAGGATTAGAAAAGCACAAATATCTCAGTATCGTGATGTCAGCAATAGAAGCGTCAACTTGCAGGAATTGTGCGGTAACAGTATGCGGAGGTGAAGAAGATGCAAAATAATCTCAGAATAGGATTAATAAGCTTTGCACATCTTCATGCGAGCAGTTATGTGAGATCTCTGCTTAAATGTAAAAATGCACAAATATCAGGTATTTATGACGATCACTATGATCGAGTGCAAAAATACACAGAAGGATATGATATTCCTTATTATTCTGACTATAGGAAACTCTTGTCAGAAGATGTTGATGCAATTATTGTCTGCTCGGAAAATGTACTTCATGCAGAACATGTAATTGCCGCGTCTCGCGCGGGTAAGCATATACTCTGTGAAAAGCCCCTGGGCACAGATATAGCCGATATGCATGAAATGATTAAAGAAGCAAAGAAAAACTGTGTTCAATTGATGACTGCATTCCCCAACAGATATATGCCTGCAGTCGTAAAGCTCAAGAAAATGATTGACACTGGTGAACTGGGAGTGATTCTGGGCATAAAAGCTACCAATAAAGGTGCTATGCCCGGTGGCTTTTTCATCAACAGGGCTTTGTCCGGTGGCGGGTCCATGCTTGACCATACAGTACATGTAATGGATCTGGTGCATTGGTTTTTCGCCAGTGAACCGAAAACGATTTATGCGCAGTGTGAATCAATATTGAATGACATTCCGGTCGAGGATGCTGCAATTGTAAATATTACCCTGGAAAATGGAATTATCGTTTCTCTTGATTGCAGCTGGTCAAGAAAGCCATGTTACCATTTCGGACGCGACTTGACACTGGAGATTACCGGAACAAAAGGTACCGTATCCATTGATTACTATGCTCAGTCTAATGAGCTTTATACCATGACGACTGGCAAAAAGGATCTGAGCTTTTGGGGAGACAATAAAGACGACTTGATCATTGAGGATTTTGTAGATTGTATTTTAAACAATAAGCCAGTTCCGATTACCGGAGAGGATGGACTGTACGCTGCCAAGATTGCATTATATGCGTATAAGTCTGCAGAAAAAAACAAGGTGGTTGAGTTTTAGGGGCTTTTTTGTGATCACAACAATCGATCCTGACGTGCCATCACTTCATCAAAGGTCGGCATGCCGGCTTGCGCGCCCATCTTTTCCGTGCTGATGCCGGCAGCCGTATTGGCAAACACCATTGCCTTTGCCAGGTCATAGCCGCTGGTCATTGCAAAAGCCAGCGCCGCGTTGAAGGTATCGCCTGCGCCGGTTGTGTCGACGACCCGGGCCTTCCCTGCGGCTGTGCGCAAGATATTGCCATTGCGATCCGCAAACACCGATCCGGCTTTACCGAGTGTCACTACGAGCTTTTCAGGATAACGCGCCAGAAGTTCCTCGATCGGTCCGTCATGGTCATAGACCAGGGCTGCCTCATGCTCGTTGGGTGTGATCAACGTTACCTGGTCCAATACCGTTTGCGGCAGCCGGATGGCAGGAGCCGGATTGAGCAGGACCGGAACGCCGGCTGCTGCGCACATGTCGCAGATATACAGGACAGTCTCCAGCGGAATTTCCAGCTGCAGCATAACCAGATCCGAACGGAGCAGATCCGGACTGATCGTATCGATGTAGGACCGGTCGACCATTCCATTGGCGCCGGGAACCACGACGATCGTGTTATCTGATTCGCCAACCGTGATCAAGGCCACACCTGTTCTGGCCGTATCAAGCTGGCGGATCCCGGACGTCTCAACATTGGCCTGCGCCAGATTATCGATCAGTTGCCGACCAAAGTCGTCACGGCCGACACAGCCGTACATGACGACATCAGCCCCGAGCTTCCCCAGGGCATAAGCCTGGTTGGCCCCCTTGCCGCCTGGAAAGTAATTGAGTGCTTCACCGAGGATGGTTTCACCTTTTTGCGGGATCCGGGGCGCCGTCACGGTCATATCCATATTCAGGCTGCCAACAACAGATATTCTCATCGTATCCCTCCGAAAATCAACATAAAGTCATTGTACCAGAACAAGTTAGCCAGTCCCATCTTTGTCCTTCTCTTTCATCGTCATCTGATCCTGATTCCTGTGTGCAAGGCAGTCATTTGTTGGCAAATGGATGTCCTGTTGTTACACTGAAGCAGAAGGGGTGATAACCATGAAAAAGATCATTGTGATTGGCGGAAAAGGCCGGATCGGTTCATACCTGGTTCCGATGCTCTGTGAAGCCGGCCATAAAGTGCTGTGCGTCAGCCGTGGCCAGACGGATCTGTACCGTGACCAGGCTGTCTGGCAGTCGGTTCAACAGGTGGTTCTGGATCGCCGCCAGGCCGATTTCACGCAGAAAATTGCCGACTTGAAAGGGGATGTCGTGATCGACCTGATCTGTTTCAAGGATGACGACATGCACCAAATGGTCGAAGCACTGCGGGGTAACATTGGTCATTACATCGTCTGCGGCAGCCTCTGGATGCATGGACCGAGCACCATTGTCCCCTGCCCGGAGCACCTGAACCGGCAGCCCATCGGCGAATATGGGCAGGAAAAACTGAAGATGGATGATTCCATCCAGCGGCTATATGCCACAGCCGGCTTTCCCGGAACCATCGTGCATCCCGGGCATATCGTCGCTGAAGGATATCGCCCGGTCAATCCCCAGGGCAATCTGAACCTGGAAGTGTTCTCTGCTCTGTGCCATGGTCGGAACCTGGCTTTACCCAATCTGGGTATGGAGACGTTGCACCACGTCCATGCGGCTGATGTCGCAGGCGTGATGGCTGCAGCCATCGAAGCCGGCAGCCTTAGTTTCGGTCAGGGCTTTCACGCCGCATCTCCGGCGGCTCTCACCCTGGCAGGCTATGCCCGGGAAGTGGCGGCCTGGTTTGGCAGGCAAGCCGACCTCAGCTTTCAGCCATATGAGACATGGGCAAAAAGCATATCCGACGAAGATGCCGCGGCCACCTATGACCATATCTCGCGCTCGCCGAATGCGTCCATGGAAAAAGCGCGGCGGATGCTGGGTTTCACACCGCGCTATACATCCTTGCAGGCGATTCGAGCTGCTGTCGACTGGCTGATTGAGCAGGGCACACTGTCGTAGCTTGAGTTTGTTTCGGGCATGCCCGAAATTCTTAACAGCCCTTAGATCCTGATGCCCAATCCGGCGGCAACCTGCCGGATATAACTGGCTGCCTGGACCACCTCGTCGTGCCGGCTCATGTGCTCCATCATGAGACTGACCGAATCGGGCAGCTTGCTCAGGCAGGCCAGGTACGTCCTGTAGTCCAGATTGCCAGCGCCCGGCCGGGTCTCGTTGAGATGGGTTGTCAGCGTTGTTTCCAGCTTGATATCCTTGGCGTGACAGCTCTTGATGTAAGGGCCAAGCCTGGCGAAACAGTCCCGGATCAGAAGGCTGTTGTCATAGTAGACCCTGGGGCTGCAGATGATGTTGACCGGGTCGAGGTGGACGGCAAATGCCGGGCGGTCGATGGCTTTGATCAGGTCAAGGTATGTATCGACACTGTCGGGAAACATCCAGGGCATCAGTTCCAGCGTATAGAATGTGCGCCCGGGCTGCACGGTATCGATGATGCGGCGCACCGTGTCAACGATACGCACAAAGGTTTCAGTCCGGAAATTATCTGCGTGCGGGCCATCCCACTGATCCGAGCAGGAACCGGCTATATTGACACAGCAGCCGGCCCCGATGCGATCAGCGAGCTCAAGCTGGCCGCAGCACAGATCAAATGCTTGTCTGGCGGTTTTGGCATCAGGGCTCAGGGGATTGCTCCAGGCGCCGACCTCGGCGATGTGCAGCGCGTTGTTGCTTATTACTGTGACATAGTCTGCAATCTGGTCGCGCGGCGCTGTGTGGTTCAGCGGGAAGTAGACAGCCGAGTAATCCATTTCCCGGACATGAGCCAGCCATTCGTCAGGATCGCGATATGGTTTTAAGACCGGTCCGCCAAAACGCATACGATCACGTCCTCAGGCCAAAGGTGGCTTCCTTGAGATCCAGGTAATAGAGGTAATCCTCTTCAGCGACATTGGGCGGACAACGGTGGTCGCAGAACGGGATGTAGCCGCCCCGTTCGACCAGCGGTTCCAGGGTTTTCATATAGGCATCGATCGCCGGGCGGCCGGCGCCCAGCTGCATCTTGTCGAATCCGCCCATGATGCGCAGGTCGCGGCCGTATTCTCTGAACAAGTCTCCGGGATGCGTGCAGCTGTTCACTTCGAAGGGGAACAGGCAGTTGATGCCGCTCTCCAGGAAAAAGGGCAGCAGCGGCCGCACATCAC
>JAWSUP010000306.1:0-5383 GCA_033549405.1 Bacillota bacterium
TATCCGTTTGTCAGCATCCATTGATGATGTGAAGTTCATGATATCCTCATCCTGCCTGCAGAGCGGTTCAGAGGAAAATCCGGAACAAATGAGTACGGTGATTTTGTCCTGGCATGCGATGAACTGGTCGGTCGCATCACAGATACACTGAAAGAACACGATCTGTATGAAAACACCATCGTCATCTTCACATCGGACAATGGCTGCTCACCGCGAGCTGATTTTGCTGAACTTAGCCGTTACGGACATACCCCCAGCTATGTTTTCCGGGGTCACAAAGCCGATATCTACGAAGGCGGCCACCGCATCCCCCTGCTGGTCCAGTGGCCGCATAAGATAGAACCAGGACAGATATGTTCTGCATTAGTGAGCCTGGTCGATTTTTTTGCTACTGTCGCTCAAATAATCGGCGTCAGGCAACCGGAGCAGTTCGCCGAGGACAGCATCAGCCAGTTACCGCTTTGGCTAGGTGAAAGTTGTGATTACAAACGGACCAGCCTGGTCCACCAGAGCATCGACGGATCGCTTTCTTTACGGCGCGGCGACTATAAGCTGAACATGTGTCCCGGTTCTGGCGGCTGGTCTTGGCCTCAACCTGATGTCGTGATCGATGGAGCACCAGATCTGCAGCTGTATCGGCTGAGCGACGACATCGGTGAAACCAAAAATCTGGCAGATGAGAAGACGGATATCGTCGCCAGTATGCGTTCGGAACTGGCGCAGATTGTACTGAACGGGTGCAGCACACCCGGAATAGCGTGCAGTAATCAGGGTGAGGCGGTCTGGGACAGCATCGCCTGGCTGAACGATATATAGAGCAGAAAGTGCGCAGCACGTTTGCTCGTTTCAGTTTGCCGCTATATAATGATGACTTCTACTGGCGTGACCCCTAAGCTGCAGCGAGGACACGATCATGCGCTCTGCACGACTATCAACTACTTCATTGCGGCGTTCGCAATGCACAACACCATTTTTGATCGTAATTTTGCTTGCTGTCCTCCTGGCCGGTTTATCAGCTGC
Organism: Bacillota bacterium; assembly: GCA_033549405.1. Taxonomy (GTDB): domain Bacteria; phylum Bacillota; class Clostridia; order Saccharofermentanales; family UBA5734; genus JAAYBY01. The sequence continues at coordinate 1,021 of JAWSUP010000306.1, forward strand.
TGCGAACCCGGTATTTGCCGGCACTAACCAGGCAAAGAAACCTATCCTGGTGATCCAGTTCTATTACGACAACCCCTGTTCATCCTGCCCGACCGTCCGTGATTTCGAGGATCTGGTCTGGACATCTGCCAAAGACTGGTCCGATAAAGTCTCCATCCAGGTGTTCGCCTATCCGACGTATACATCAGATGGATTTGAAAAACTTCAGGAATTGCTGGATGAACACAAGGTACCGCAAAATGAGCGTTACAGCAACGAAGTCGCACTGATCGGCGGTCAGCTGCTGACTCATGATTTCGAAACCGAGCTGCCGTCCGTTCTGGCAGAAGAAGCCACACGCTTGCTGGAAAACAGCCCGACATTGCCGATAGAAACAAAACCATCTCCGGAACCAACCGGTTCAGATCCATATAGCACCGACATGATCTTCTTCTCCAGCGCATCGTGTGAGAACTGCAAGAAAGCAGAAGTCCTGCTTGCCGAGATCGAGGCGCAGACTGATCTGGTGATCATCCGCTATGATGTCATAGAGGACGCTGCCCGGTTCAGGGAAATCATCGACCAGTACCAGATCGCAGCGCCGGCCGTGCCGCTCCTGATCTACCAGGATAAAGTCTGGGTCGGCTACAATCTGGTTATCGTGCAGGAAATCCGTGCGGCAGCCGGCCTGGAAAACAGTTCAGGCGAACGGCGATTCTTGCTCTGGAATATCGACGAAGTGCCACTCGTTTTCTCAACCGCGATCATCGGGCTGACCGACGGCTTCAATCCCTGTTCTCTCTGGGCGCTGCTGTTCTTGATCAGCATGATCATCCGCTTCCAGTCCAGGAAAACCATGCTGGCGGTCGGCCTGACCTACATCCTGGTGGTGTCCGTTGTCTATGGCCTGTTTATCCTTGGTTTGTTCGGGATCGTCACCCGCATCATCGACATCACCTGGCTGCGCGTCCTGCTCTTTGCCCTGGCCTTCCTCTTCGGGGCGGCCAATGTCTACAGCTTCTTTTCCAGGAATGACCCGTTCGTCAGCATATCGGAAGAGAACAAGAAGCGCTTCGTCCAGCAGATCCGCACCCGCCTGTATGCCCAGACCAGGCTGCCGGGTCTTCTGGCCGCGACAGCCCTGATCGCACTGCTGGCATCCCTGATAGAACTGCCCTGCACGGCCGGCTTCCCGGTCATCTGGAACGCCATCCTGGCCGGACGTGGCGCAGGACCGGCTGTTTATTTTCCCCTGCTGGGACTATACCTGCTGATGTACATCCTGGATGAGATCATCGTTGTGCTGCTTATGACCGTCACCATGAAAAAACGCTTTGTCAACCAGGAAATCGGCCGCTCACTCAAGCTTGTGTCCGGACTCTTGATGGTCTACCTGGCAATTGTCCTCCTTATGGGCGCAGACTACTTCAATAGCACAACCTGGGTGGTCGGCGGATCGGCAGCAGTTGTCATCATTGCCGCGGTGCTGGCCCTGATCCTGGAGAACAGGCGGGATAAACGGTAAACAGTTCAACAAGGCAGAAAGGAGTTGCAGCTATGGGAAAGACAACCAATCTGAAGATTCGTGTCGATGAGGATATCAAGCGCAAAGCAGAAGCTATATTTTCTGAGCTTGGACTTAACATGTCAACTGCCATGAATATTTTCCTGCGCTGTTCAATTATATATGGCGGCATCCCTTTTGACCTCCGAATTGAAAAGCCTAATGCCGATACTATAACGGCAGTTGAAGATGTCAATAATAAACGCAACATGAGCAAAACCTTCGACAGTGTAAAAGAACTGATGGAGGATCTAAATGCTTAAAATCAGGTACACAAGCAGGGTTTCGAATAGCGATCTGTTTTCATATCTATTCCCGATACCATAAGTTTTCTGATTGACAGCCCAGTCCGAACAGTCTTATAATCAAAATGCAAATGGAAGTGCGCCATTGTTAGGTGAGGCTTCTGTGTGAATAGACGCTGCTGCCCGGAAACGTCGAAAGACGCCAATGGGCCAACAGGGCTTGCCGGACTAAGGCTTGACCTAACGCAGCTGGATCGGTCACGACCGCACGCCTAAGTCACACAGTGCCAAAGCTCGACGAGGATGGGTTCGGCAGTTTTTGTGTGAGAGTGACAGCTGCCCTCTGATCCCGCCGGAACAATGGAATCGGCGGTTTTTATTTGCACATCCGGAACAAAAACAGGGAGGAGGGGCGAACATGCTTGAGATTTACAAGTCCCACATGAACACGATCAACGGAAGACTGGTGACGGATCTTGAACAGCTGGACACCATCGAACAGGAGTGCTGGATCAATTTATCGGCGCCGACAGAAGACGAGCTCAAGATCGTCGAAGACGCGTTAGGCCTGCCGCCCGAATTCCTGCGCTATCCGTTGGACGAAGAAGAGAGACCCCGCCTCGACTATGAAGCCGATACGGACCATCTCCTGATCATCGCCGACTTCCCCATCATTCGACGCGATGGCAACAACACGAAATACGAAACCCAGCCTGTCGGCATCATCATGGCCGGTAAAAGTGTCGTGACGGTCTCGCTGCGCGAATCGAGCGTCCTTGAGGCATTCAAGAACAACCGCGTGCGCGATTTCGTCACCGCTTACAGAACCCGCTTCGTCTTTCAGATCATGTTTGCCGGAGCCAAAGAATACCTGAAGCTCCTGCGTTTCATGGACAAGACCATCGATGCTGCTGAACACCAGCTGAGCAAATCGGTCAGCAACCGCGAGCTCTTCAAGCTGATGGAACTGGGCAAATCCCTGGTCTATTTCTCCACATCCCTCAAATCGAACGAAGGCGTCATGGAGAAGATGATGCGCAGCAAGTACCTCAAGCAGTACGAAGAAGACCAGGACCTGCTCGAGGACGTCATGATCGAATACCGCCAGGCCCTGGATATGTCCAACATCTATGCCTCGATCATCAACGGCACGATGGACGCCTATGCCTCGATCATCTCCAACAACCTCAACGTCGTCATGAAATTCATGGCCGCGATGACAATCGTGCTGGCCGTCCCCCAGGTGATCTACAGCTTCTTCGGCCAGAACGTGTCATTCCCGTTCGACGGCCCTTTCCGGGGCGCCCCCTGGCCATTCATCATCACGGTCGCCCTCAGCGTTGCAGCAACCGCCCTCACCATCTGGTGGCTCAACCGCAAGGAAATGTTTTAAGCCATTCACAAGCCCCTTTCCAGCCCAGCGCAGCGGGCAGTCTTCACAGACCTGCTGATTGACAAGCTGAGACGCGTCAGAGCCGCAGTCAATCAGCCCGCGCAGCGGGATGAGGTCTGCATGAAGACTGTTGGAAAGGGGTGCTGCCGGACGAGTCTTTGGCGCAACAGTTTACAGGAAAGCGGGCCATCGGCATTCTGGCGTGAAATTGCGTTGCCAAACAGAGCGTCTTCATGCAAAATAGATTCCAAACCGACATACAGCATCCGTATCTGATCCTTATCGTAGGATCATGGGAGGTAAAAATGGCAACAGTTCAGGTAACACCCGGGATCTGCGGTCTGCAGACAAGCATGAACATCACCGCAGATGAGGATCAACTGGTCACCATCATGATCGAATCAGATTGCCCGCACATCAGGGCGATGCAGGCTGAATTGAACGATCTGGACGGTTACGAAGAGTGCTTTGCCAGATTCAGTTCATCCGCAGTCTATGCTGCGGCCGATAAGCACTGCAAGCACCTGGCTTGTCCTGTGCCCGGAGCTATCATCAAGGGTATTGAAGTCGCCTGCGGGCTGGCGCTGCCCAAAGATGTCATCATTCAAATCGAAAAATGACAGACTGAAACAACCGGCCGTTTGGCAGATGATAAACGCCTGGTTATTACATTGCTTGTGATGAAATCCCTTAGATCATGCTGACGGGGATGATGTGATTCATCCCCTCCAGGGGCGGCAGCCTGTCATGGTTGCAGATATGGAATATACCCAAGTTTATCTTTAAATAGCATACTTTTTACAGCCAGTCGCGAACCTGTCAGCCATATAGCTGGAAAGACCTTCAGGGTTTAGCAGATGAGTCTATCAATATGTCTTTCAATGAACATGCTTCCTCCAGATAAAATCTGTTATTTCGGAATGAAATTCCATAATAACAGATAATCGATAATGCGCAACACAAACCTAAGTTGCGAAACGCGACACTTCGGATCGGCGATCAGGTCAATTCAGCTGTTTGTTATGCATACAGAGAAGGGCTTGGCCATAGCGGAATTCTAATCCAAATTAAACATACCAGCCTGGTACAACTGGCCGTTTGGTTGACTATGAACGCCTATTTATTTTTAACTCAACTTTCCCACTTGCAACAACAGGTATGTACATTGATAAATTAATATAG
>JAWSUP010000307.1:0-5381 GCA_033549405.1 Bacillota bacterium
CCTTCAGGCGGTCCCAGCGATAAATCCCTTCGCCGGCCCAGACTTCGCCGAACTGCGAATAGGGTATGGTCCGGTTGGCCAGGGCGCAATTGATGCCGCTCGGGAAGACGTTATGCAATGAGAAACCGTGGCTGTAAAAGTCAGAAATGACATCTGGATCGGGCCGGAATGACCGAAAAGCGACCGGAGCGAGGTGCACCCCGTTGATGGATAAACAGGAAAACCCGTTCTGGACAGTAACTTTAGCTTGCATTGGATTGCCCTCTGAGGCTTGCCCAGGTCATGCCCCATAAACTGGAAGTCCGGCCGGCTGATCTTATAGCCGGCCGGACTGCATCAGGTGTTCATGCTAAAACAGGCTCTAATTAGTACTTAGGCCAGATCAGGGATTTTCAGCTTTGTACATGGCTGTCGCAGCTTCTTCCCAGATTGTGCCGCCGGCTTCGTCCCAACGCTTCATGAATTCGGCATATTCGGCTTCGACATCGCCTGTTGTGACGATCAGCTGGGCAAAGGCTTCTTCAACGATAGCATTCAGCTCCGATGCATACTCAACGTTTTCATCGAAAGCGCCGACGATGGTTGCATCCGGCAGCGCCTGAGAATGGGCCAGGGCGACGCCTTCACGGGTCTGTTCATTGAACAGGCGGACTTCGATATTGTTCTTGCTGGAATAACGGCCATGGTAAACGAAGGCGCCGGCAGCCCGGTGGGTCGCGTCATCGGTGTAAGGGGCGATGCGCTCATATTTACCGGCTTCTTTGTCTGTCCAGCGGAACATGACATCTTCAACACCGAGGTACAGCAGTTCGTCGCCTTCATCGGAAGCGAAGAACTCAGCCAGTTTCACGGCATCGACAGGATATTCACAGCCTGCCGAGACAACCCAGCCACTGTTATAGTTGGGGTAGATTTTCGGTACACCGCCGCTTCCGCCGGGACCTGCCAGAGTGGCAAAGCCGAAGGTCGGCAGCGGATCTTCTGTATATCGGCTGGGCATCCAGTTGTTGGTCGTGCCGACACACTGGAAGATCAGGACGCCGGCGACGCCGGTCCACAATTTGCCGAACAGCTCCATGGCCGGGATCGTGGCGAAATCAGGTTCCATCAGGCCTTCTGAATAGAGGGTCCGCATGTATTCAAATGCATCGAGGATCATCGGATGCTTCATCCAGGTCGTGACGGTTCCGTCGGCCAGTTGGATGTTGCGCTCAACAGGTATGCCATAAGCACCAAAGATGCTGGCATAGTAGTTGCGGCCGATGCCACCGGCCAGGCCGAAGGTGTCTTTTTTGCCGCTTTTGTTAGGATCATTTTCTGTGAATGCCTTGAGGACGGTATAAAATTCGTCCAGGTTGGTCGGCATGTTAAGTCCGACATTGGCAAGCCAGTCTGTGCGGATGCTGGTGTTCATCGGGTAGCCCAGGGCACCGCGGAAAACGAGATAGATCCGTTCGTCGTAATTGGCAGGCGCCTTGAGGAGTTCATCACCGACATCAGCCATGATGGACGGAGCGTTAGCCGGCAGAATATCGGTCAGATCGGTCAGCAGGCCGGCTTCGCGCATCTGCAGGGCATCATTGGTACCCAGTGCGAAAAGATCCGGCAGGGTATCCGATGCGATCATGGTATTGATCTTGGTGTTATAGTCGGCGCCCGGCACATAAGTCATGTCAACAATATAACCGGTTCGCTTCGTGATTTCCTGCAGGACCAGATTGTCCGGGTTGGGCGTGTTGTCACCGGCGTGCAGTGTAGAAATGACAATCGGTTCGGGCGGTGTGGTTGTACCGGTAGTCGTGGCTGCGGTTGTACCAGTTGTGCTGGTTGTTCCCTTTGTCGTACCGGTTGTACTGCCAGTTGTCGTCGGGGTCGCCTGGCAGGCTGCCAGAACGAATACCAGGAACAACGCCAGCACGGTTGTCAGAATGCGTTTGCTGTTTTTCATGTTCTTCCTCCTTTTTTCTGCGGTCATCCTTTAACGGAGCCGATCAGAATACCTTTGGTATAGTATTTCTGCAAAAATGGGTAAACGATGAGAACGGGAATGATCGAGACCGTGATGGTGACCATTTTCATGGTCTCTTCGGTCAGGCTGCTTGCATCTGAGAGGTTGCCGCTGATATCACCGAGCACACCTTTGGCGCCGGCTGTTCCGAGCATGGTGCGCAGGTAAACTTGAAGAATCTGGCGGTCGGTGCTGTTGATGTACAATACACCGTCCAGATAGGAGTTCCAGTTGCCGACACCATAGAACATAGCAATGGCCGCCAGAGCCGGCGCAGAAAGGGGTAAGATAATCAGGAATAAAACCTGAAGGGGGTTGGCGCCGTCCAGAAGCGCAGACTCTTCCAGGGAATCGGGAATAGATTTAAAATAGTTGCGCAGGATGAACATGTTGTACGCGCTCATCGCACCGGGCAGGATCAGGGCCCACATTGTATCTAAAAGCCCCAGGTTCCTGACAACCAGGTAGGTCGGGATCATACCGCCCGAGAACAGCATGGTGAAGAAAATCATCATGGCAAAGAAGCTGCGGCCTTTGAAACGATTCAGGGACAGCGGATAAGCGGTGAGTGCGCTGATCAGCAAACTCAGGAATGTTCCGGCCACTGTGCGGATGATCGTGTTGCGGTAGACAATGAAGATCAGCCTGGTTTTGAACAGCATCTGGTATGCCAGCAGTGTAGGTTCGCGTGGGATAAAGAATAATCCGCCGCTCATGGCTGCACGCGAATCACTGATCGAATACATCATGACATGCCAGAACGGGTACGTGGTCGAAAAGGCAAGCAGGAACAGAATGATCGTGTTGATCGACATGCCGAAAATTTCTGGTCCGGATCGTTTTTTCATGCAAGTCCTCCGTAGTTCGTGATTGGCGGTTAAAAGTCCGTTAATAGCAGTTTGACAGACGTACCGGGCGTTTGCCGCGTCATTTTCTGCGGGCGAAATTCATGAGGCCGCTCCCCGGTTCGACGCGGTTGGCGATGGCATTGGTGATCAACACCAGCATCAGGCCGATGAATGACTGGAAGAGGCCTGCCGAGGTCGCCAGCATGAAATTGCGCTGTTCGAGGCCGATCGTGTACACGTAGGTGTCGATGATATCGGCGACCGATATAACCAGCGGATTGGAGATGGCGAAAATCTGGTCAAAACCGGCATACATCATCTCACCGACACGGAAGATCAGGAGGATGACGATGGTAGAACGCAGAGACGCAAGCGTGATGTGCCACATCTGGGACAGGCGACCTGCTCCGTCAATGGCAGCGGCTTCATATTGTTCGCGGTCAATGCCGGCTATAGCCGCCAGGTAAACGATCGTACCCATGCCGGCACCTTTCCAGATATGGGAAATAACGATGACCATACGGAAATTGTCCTTATCGGTCATCAGATTCGGGATTTTACCGGTGTAGCCAAAAGCTTCCAACAATCCCTGGACTGCTCCGCTGCTTGGCGACAAAATAGCGTATAAAAGACCATTGATGACGACCCAGGAGACGAAATTAGGCAGGATGACCGATGTCTGAACGAGCTTTTTATACTTCATGTTACGGACTTCATTAATCATTAACGACAAAATGATCGGAAATGGAAAACCCATAATCAGTTTTAAGATGCTGATGATGATGTTGTTAGTCAGGGCCCGGATAAAGCCGGCCTTAGCAAACAGGTTCGTGAAATTGCGCAGCCCGACCCAGGGGGCATCGTCGAATCCTTTGAAGATACTGTAATCGCGGAAAGCGATCGTGATGCCATACATCGGCCAGTACTTAAAGATCAGGATGTAGACGATACCAGGCAGAATCATCAGGTACAGCAGATAATCCTTGCGCATATACCGGTGCAGCCTGATCAAACGATCCTTTGCCGTCTTTCTGGCCAATAGATTCGGGGATGGTCTGTTCATCAGCTAACGCTCCTCACAAATAACCATGAAACCGTGCTTCGCGATTTGGACATCTCTACTATAAGGCATGTGCAAAAACAATTCAAGTCCTTTTTTTTATCTGACAAGAAAGTACTATTTCTATTTCACAGTCTTTTGCTTCAATATGACTCAATTTGTGAAATAGAGCAATAAAATTTGCTCTTATGATTCATAATCATGTCTTAATGCCTGAATGGCTGCAATAAAACTGACAATAATTACTTTAGCTAAATAAATGTTTTGATATAAAAATGTTGACTGATGTTCAGGCATCCACTATACTGGAATCGTCAAACAGAATCCACTACAGGATTGTTCATGATATTTGACAAACACTGAAGAGCGGGGGCTTTAAAAATGAGTTTCATGTTCACACCTTTTCCTTATGACGATCCGTCAGCAGTCAATCGAATCTGCGTCGATCGGCAGCTCACGGACCAGATCACATCAGATACAGAATCAACAGCCAGGCTGATTTCTGGCGAGGTGGCTGCCAGACTGGAAAAAAGCCGGTCCATAGTCCTTGGTATTGATGGCTACATGAGCGCACCGCTGGATCACCTGGCTGCTGCTATTGCGCTCACATGTGAAAACAATGGCATATCAGTCAGCCTGATGACGACGGATGACCTCTATCTTGATGAATCTGTTGTTGCAGAAAAGCTGAAGCCTTATCTGCCGGAAGACAGGGAAACAGATCCTGTCCTTCTGTTCGGTTCCCTGTATGATGAAGGCTATGAAGGTCTGCTCGATGCCGAAGCGCTGGAGCGGCTGACCGGCCGGCTCAAACAACATCGCGCGACTGGATCTGGCCTTCTGATTGTCTCCGGCCAGGCGGCACTCATCACTGCCATCCGGAAGTGGTGCGGTCTGAAACTCTTTGTCGATGTGACCCAGAAACGCACCATTCTCAATTATCGAAATGGCAAATGTAAAAATCTGGGCAGCCACTGCTTTGCCCCGATCAACGAAATGTTGCGTCGCGCCTATTATATCGATTTTGAAGCGGCAGCCGAGCTGCGCGGACAGCTGATCCGGGAAAATGAACTCGATTACTATGTGACGGGTGACCAATCGGACCAGATGCAGGCAATGCCGGTCGCGGTTCTGAAACAGCTGTTTTCCGTCATGGTATCCTATCCGCTGCGCTGCCGTCCCGTCTATCTGGAGGGTGTCTGGGGCGGATTCTATGTCAAGCACATCCGCCGTCTGCCCGACGCCATGAAGAACTGCGCCTGGGTCTTCGATCTGATCCCGATGGAAGTTTCCATCGTCGCCGAGGCAAATGGCAGACAACTCGAGTTTCCGTTTTTCTGCTTTGTCCAGACAGTCGGAAACGATCTGCTGGGCCCGAATGTCGTAGAAAAGTTCGGCGGCTATTTCCCTATTCGCTTCAACTATGACGACACCTTTCATGCCAGCGGCAATATGTCAATTCAGG
>JAWSUP010000308.1:0-5379 GCA_033549405.1 Bacillota bacterium
CGGATACAAAATGCCGGTCATGACCTTGATCGTCGTCGACTTGCCGGCGCCGTTTTCTCCGATGAAACCGACCAGTTCGCCAGTCTCGACCGAGAAGGAAAGATTCTGCACAGCCTGAACGATGCGGGTGTCCCGCTTGACGAATGATTTCAAGGCGTGGCGAAAACCGGGCTGCTGCTCGTAGACTTTGAATGTCTTGGACAAATTTTTGACATCGATAATACCCATGCGGACCTCCTGTCAGGAACCGGTGCTTTTATAATGGCGAACGCCAAAGGTGAAGAGCAGGACTGATGCGACGAAGAACAGAACAGCGCCGATTGGTGCGATGTACTGGATTGACGAACCAAGAAAGAGAAAATCAGACTTCCCCAAAACCGCCTGGGCAGGAAAGAAGTTGATCATGCCATAAGGGATGATGACAGCCAGGATTATTTGCAGGATATGCGGAAAGATGGACAGCGGATAATAGGACATCTGGCGGAAAAAGAATATCAGGTTGCCCAGAGCACGGCTTTCCACTACGAAAAACGCCGGCGTGGTCGCGATCAGGAACATGCCGCCATAGACCAGGGCGCCGGTGCATACTGACAAGACAAAAAAGGCCAGCTTAGCCGCTGTCAGGACTGTGCCGAGGCTGGTGAAACAGAAGATGATCAGGCCGATGGCTAAAGCCAGATGGGCGACGTAACCGCGGTTGAAACGCGTGCAGACCAGGTAGGGCAGCACACCCATCGGCTTGACCAGGATGTCGTCGAACTGGCCGGAACGGATATCACGCGACATGGACCGGATGTTGAAAAAGAAAAATCCGGCCAGGGCGTAAGATGCCAGGCTCATGGCATAAAGCAGGATCACCTCATGTTTGGACCAGCCGTTCATCGATCCGAAGGCGTTGACCATGATCCAGGTCAGGCCGAAATCCACCATGTAGGACACGATTTGCGATATGGCGTTCATAATGAAAGCCACACGGTAGGAAGCGATGCTTTTAAAGCTGTACTTGATCGTAAGCCAGGTCAGGCGTATGTATCGGTTCATCGTTCAACCTCCCTGGGCAAAGATCAGGCGCTGGGCTTTGCGCCAGAGCAGTTCGCCGCCGCCAAACAGGATGGCGATCCAGATAAGCTGCACGAGCAGAACGCGGGGTACATCCGCCAAGACCGTCCGTCCCAGCAAGATGGCTCCCGGTTCGAAAATAATGGACCGGAACGGCAGCAACTGGCCGACAGTATTCAGCCAGGCCGGGAAAAACCACATGGGCACAAATGATCCGGAAAAGAGACTGAACATGGCGCCGGACATCCAGTCCAGAAAAAAGGCGTTGCGCACCCAGAAGACCAAAAGACCCAGGATGAACTGCAGCAGAAAATTGATGGCCAAAGCCAGGCAGAGTGACAGGACATAGATGGCAACCGTTATAGGCGGCAATGGCATCCTGAAACTGTAGATGAGGACAGCGACGATGATGGGCGGGATAGCGGAATAGATCGTATAAAAGATATTCTGCGAGACTGTTGTCAGAAAAAAATGGCGGCGGAACCCCAGGGGCAGAAGCAACCGCTGGCCGATCTCCCCTTTCTGGACCATCTCATTGATCTCGAACATGATACGGCAGCCGACAAAAGACATCGAAAAAGCAGTGACGATGTTATAGGCGATCATATCATGCAAACTGATACCGGACAGGCTGGCTCCGCTTCTGGCGGCATACAGGGCCTGCCAGATGCTGATCTTGAGAACCAGCTCTCCGAGCCCAAAAAGTGTTGCCGTAAAGAAGTTGAAGCGGTGCGTACTGTACGTTTTGAAGGATGTCGTGATGACCCGGCTGTACAGACTCATGGGATTGCTCCTCCTGAGAGGTTATTTTAGCACGCGCACGGGAGCTTCACAAGGACAGGATAAACTGACAGATTGGACAGAATCGTTAAACAGGCAAAAACACCTATGAGGCAACTTCCAGCTTATCAATAACATCCAGTTGCGACAGATTGTCAGTGCTGCACGATGTCATTGTCTATAAACAGAAAGGCGGGCAGTTTTGGACACCTGAAACATTTTCATGGTATAATTGCGCTGATTTATCACCTCGGGGGTAGTTACATGATTAAGTCATTAAATCGCTCTCTTGCGATCTTGGAATATTTATCAAAACAGAAGAGCGCGGGCGTTACAGAACTGGCAGAAATATTTGAGCTGGACAAGGGTACTGTATCACGTATTATGCAAACCTTTGAATCCCACGGCATGGTTGCGAAGAGCATAACAAACGCAAAGTATCATATTAGCAGCGGCACCCTGCAACTGAGCTACAATGTGATCCGTAATAATCGTATCATTCAAATCGCCAGACCATCATTATACGAGGTATCTCGCATGACAAAGGCGACGGCACGTCTGTGCATGATCGATGGCAAACAGATCTTTATTATCGATCAGACACACAGCACCCGAAATAAGGATATCAATGACATAGATATACCAGGTACAACCAAACCTATGTATTGCAGTGCAATCGGGAAAACCATCCTGGCTTTCATGCAACCGAATCAGGCAATTGAATGGTTGAAAAAAATTGATATGTCTCCATATACCGAAAATACATTAACAGACATCAACACCATCATGGCAGAATTGGCGGAAATTCGCAAAAAGGGTTATGCATTAAATCTGGCGGAATTTTCTGATCGGGCTTATTGCGTGGCTGTCCCAATATTCTGCCATGGAGATGATATTCCAAAATATTGCATCGGCATCACCGGATGGCAGGATTTCCGGGAGGATGCAGAGAATTTCAATAAAATAATCAACTGCTTGAAAATGGCCAGCAACAAGATTGCAACGGACAAGCGCCTTCAACTCGCTGCCCAATTTGACACGTCTGATATTGAAGTGTTAAGAAACGTCTGGGAATATTGATTACGTCCAGCTCAGGGTCTGTCAATAAACAGGCGGCTTTCTTTCCCGAATGATCGACTTGCTCGTATCAAATCATCAGCAAACAGTTATAAATTACTCCATAACAGTCCCGATGTATGAGTCCTATCTGCAACTTCTGTAAATCAGTTGCACAATGTGCAACAGATTTATTGATCTTGCGCTTCTTCTCCAATATGATAAGAACATTAACAGCATATATGGTCTGTTCATGAGCACGCAGTGTTGCCAACAGATGGCAAAACGCCTTTGTAAATCTATATCCTGAATCGGAAGTATGAAGATGTAAGAATTCACGATAGTAATCAGGAGAATATGAATTCATGAGGAAGTTAAAAGTCGTACATTATGGAATAGCACACGACCACAGTGCAGTAACTTTAGAATGTGTACGGAAGTATCCAGAGATCTATGATGTGGTTGGGCTCGTTGAACCGGATGAACACATCAGGGATAAATACGGTAGTCATCCAACTTATCAGGGGTTAAATTATCTCACAGACGATGAACTGTTCAACCGGAACGATATCGATGCGGTGCTCTGCGAGGGTCAGGAGTTGCGCAGCGTGTCCGATGCACAGAAATGTATTGATCACGGCCTGCATGTCCATCTGGACAAACCGGGTGGTATTGATTATCCGGCTTTTGAAAAGCTGATGTACGATGCCAGACAAAAAGGGTTGACCGTTCAGATGGGTTATATGTTCCGATACAATCCAGCTATAGAATACACGCTTAATCGGGTCAAAAGCGGCGTGCTTGGACAAATCACAGGTATTGATGGAAGCTTCAGTTGCCTCCATACCAGCGAAAAAAGGAAATGGCTCAAGCAGTTCCCCGGCGGCATGATGTTCTACCTTGGGTGCCATGTCATAGACATGATGATGCTTATAAACGGTATGCCAGATGTGGTCATTCCGTTCAACAGAAGTTCTGGCTGTGACTGTGACGGCGCGCTCGACAGCTGCTTTGCTGTACTGGATTATCCGCACGGCGTCTGTGGGGTTCGGGTCAGTGCTATCGAGGTAAACGGATACAGCAGGAGACAACTGGTTGTCAGCGGCAGTGGCGGCACGATAGAAATCAAACCGCTTGAACAACCCACACTGATCCGGGAATCACTCCTGCCCTATACGGAAGGCGCGGGATGGGCAGACGTCAGCCACCACATTTTCCCAGGTTACTTGCCAGGCCGTTATGACAAAATGATGCTTGAATTTGCAGAATGTGTATGTGGTAAAAAGGAGAACCCTTTTACTCCGGAGTATGAACTTGATGTCCAAAAAGTCGTTTTACAGGCCTGCGGTATGGAGATTTAGTGAGGTAATTAAATGGAAAACAGAAGAAGATTCGAAGGGAAAAGCGCCATTATAACAGGTGCAGCCGGGTTTATCGGCAGCAGGATCGCTAAGCTATTTGCCAGCGAAGGCTGTTCAGTTGTTATTTGTGATTGCGATATTGAAAAGGCCACTGCAGTGGTTGATGAGATCAGTCAGTCTGGCGGTAATGCTTTAGCCGTACAGGTCAATGTGAAGGATTGGAATGACGCCCGCATGGCAGTTGCCAAAACCATCGAAGCCTATCAGAAGGTTGATATCCTGGTTTGCGTCGCCGGTGGCAGCGCTCGCGAAAAGATGGCCTACTACATGGATCAAACGGAAGAAGTCGTCATGGATATTATCGGCGTCAACTTGTTTGGTGCCTTGTCCTTTGCGCATGCAGCAGCAAAACATATGGCCGAGAGAGGCAGTGGTTACATTCAGTTCATTGGTTCTGTTTTAGGCACACAAGGACAACGCCGGCAGGTTGAATACAGTGCAGCCAAAGGTGGCGTTATCACCATGACTAAATCGTTGGCCATGGAAATGGGCGAATTCGGAGTGCGGGTCAATTGCGTTTCTCCCGGCCTTGTCGAGCGGGATGGCAAAGATGTCGGCAGCACCAATTATTTGAACCGGAACTGCACAGGAGAAGAGATCGCCAATGTGGTCGCCTTTCTGGCGTCAGAAGAGGCAAGTTTTGTAACCGGACAGAATTATATTGTTGATGGCGGTTGGGGCATCGGTGTACAGCATGGCGTTAAGCCTGGCAGGTAGGTTGTTCGTACAAAGAACAAATAGGGCCGGCAAATCAGCCGGCCCTTTGAAAGAAAGACTTCTACTCAGCAAGATGATATCAAACAGATTCCAGAGCATGTGACACTATATATGCATAGAGATCGGAGCACAAGATGAACCGTCAAATTCTTTTTACAGAACCCAACAAGGCAGAACTGGTCGAGGTTGACCTGCCGGATCAACTGCAGGCAAATGAGGTTCTGGTCAGGATGGCTTATACCGCAATCAGCGCCGGCACCGAAAGAGCCAATCTGGTTGGCGATCTGAATATCAGCGGAACAGCCATCCTCAATCGCGCCATTTTCCCCCGGGCACTTGGATACAG
>JAWSUP010000309.1:0-256 GCA_033549405.1 Bacillota bacterium
GGCGCGATAATTCAGGCGACATCGAAGGCGCCATGGTCTTGTCACCGACACGTTTCGAGAAGTACAACCTGACGATCCCTCAGTCGCTGGATGAATTGGTTCCGACGCTGAAAGCGCTGCAGGAAGCCCAGAAGCAAGACACCGGCATCGCCGCCTACGTCTACGAGCACAGCCTGACCCGCTGTCCGGTCATGTTCCATCGCGGTTTTGACAGCTGGCCTTTCTATGCGTCGCAGGACGGCATCTTCATGGTGCG
>JAWSUP010000309.1:266-5326 GCA_033549405.1 Bacillota bacterium
GCCAGGACGGTTCGGCTTCCCTGTTCTTTGAATCCGACGAATTCAAGATGGACTGCGACCTGATGCATGAAATGTATACTGAAGGCCTGATCCATCCCGACATCCTCAACCTGCCGTCTGACACCATTCGCGCCAACAAGGAAGCCGGCGATGCCCTGATGGGCATTATGACACCGATCTCGGACCAGCTTGATGAAAGTGGCAACGTCGTGGTTGAGTTCATGGACTACTGGCTCAACGACAGCGGACCGTTCCTGATGAATCTGCCGCTGCTCAACTCCAACGCCATACCCGCCACGACCAAGCACCCGGAAGCCGGCCTGAAATTCCTTGACTGGATGTATTCGTCTCAGGAAAACCAGGACCTGGTCCTGTACGGCATCGAAGGCGTCCACTGGGAGCCTGTCGGCGACACCGAATACCGCCGCATCAAGGATGAGAACAACAAAAACCTATATGCCTTCGATTACTGGATGATCGAATACGTCCCGTTGCACCGCTTCGATGTGGACCGGACAACCAGCGCGGAAGAAGACGCGACCTACATCGGAAATACACGCGAAGCACAGACGGTCCTCAGCCCGGTGATCGGGTTCAACTTCAACAGCGAACCGGTCTCCGTCGAGTTTGCCAACATGATGGCGGAATACACGACGTCGATTCTGCCGATCAAGCTGGGTGTTATCCCTTACGAAGGCAATTTTGAAACCGCCTATGATAAAATGAAAGCGGCTGGCTGCGAAGCCGTGATCGCGGAATACCAGAAACAGCTGCAAGCATACATCGCCAGTCAGAATTAACCTTATTTGCCCCGATCTGCGCGACAATGGGGCTGTAAGACATACAGCCCCATTGTCACAAATACATTACGGAGGTCAAGAACTAAATGGAGAAGCAACTGCACGTGGGTGTGATTGGCTGCGGATTTATATCTGCGGTCCATCTCGCTGGCTACCAGAAGTGTCCCAATGTTGTGATCAAAGCTCTTTGCGACATCATTCCCGAACGGGCTGAAGCCGCCAAGGTGAAGTATGGCCAGGCAGAAACGACCGTATACCAGGACTACTGCGAAATGATCGCCAGGGAAAATCTGGATGCGGTCAGCGTCTGCACCGAGAACAATCTGCATGCGGCCATAACCATCGACTGCCTCAACGCCGGCCTGCATGTCTTGTGCGAAAAGCCGATGGCGATTTCCGGCGAAGAAGCCGACCGGATGATCGCAGCTGCCAAGCGTAATAACCGGAAACTATCGGTCGGTTACCAACTGCGCTTCACCGACGACGCCCAGCTCCTGCGCCGCGAAGTGATCAACGACCGGCTGGGCAACGTCTACTATGCCGAGGCAACCACCTTGCGCCGCCGCGGTGTCCCGACCTGGGGTGTTTTCCTCAATAAGGAAAAACAGGGCGGCGGTCCGCTGATCGATACAGGCACGCATATTGTCGACTCGACACTCTGGCTGATGAATGATTATTCCCCCATTGTCAGCGCGGTGGGCGCTACCTACGATCACTTGATCGAAAAGGGTGGTTTCAACAACGGCGGCCACTGGGATATCGCATCCTTTGAAGTCGAAGATTCCGCGTTTGGCACCGTGGTACTGGCCAGTGGCGCCATGGTGGTGATCAAAGCGACCTGGGCGGTCAACATCGCCGAGATGAACGTCAACGAGGTGCTGCTTTGCGGTGATAAGGCCGGAGCATCACTGCGTAACAACAAGCTGACGCTCAACGGCGAGAGCAACGACCGGCTCTGGCAATACGTGCCGGAGAGCCTGTCCCCGTCGTCCCTGACACCTTACGACAAGGAGATCAAAGCCTGGGTGGACGCCGTTGTCCAAGACGAAGATCCAGTTGTCCTGCCAGAACAAGCCGCCCAGGTGGTCAAAGTCCTGGAAGCGCTCTACATCTCGGCCCGTACCGGGAAACCGTACCACGCGAAGCAAGCCTGACCGCGCGGTCCATCACACGAGGAGGAACACCATGAACATCGGCATGATTACCTGCAATTATTTCATGCGTATCTACGGCTACCAGCGCCCTGAAAATTTTAACTGGGGCGATATGGTTAAAAAGTACGAGGCTGAATTCTCCCAGCAGGATTTCCTGGACCTGGCACGCGAAATCCGTTCGATCGGGTTCTCCAGTCTGGAAATCTGGGCACCGACATTTTCCTATACCGTCTACACGCTGGAAAAAGCTAAAGAAATGGCCGTGGCTCTGGCATCCCTGGGTTTCGAAAAGCTGGCATATTGCATCGGCGGCTGGGGCGACACGGACATCGGCCAGATCGAGAAAGCATACCCCTTTGCCAACGCCATGGGTTGCCATGTCGTCACGGGCTGCATCCGCAAGCCCGATGTCGACACCGTGCTGCCCGAAATCGAGCGGTGCGGGAAAAAGTACGGCATGCTCTATGCGATCGAGAACCATCCTCTGCCCAGCATCGAGGATTTCAAGGACGTCAAGCGTTTGTCCGAACCGTACAGCACCATCGGGGCTAATTTGGATACTGGCATCTACAACATGCTTGGATACGATGTACTGGAGGCGGCCGACCTGCTGAAGGACAAGATCTACCACGTACACTTTAAAGAGACGCCCAAGGGCGCAGCCGGAGGCTGTCTGCCGCTGGGTGATGCTGACACGCCGCTGGCGCCGCTGTTGCTCAAGCTGCGAGACTGGAACTATGCCCACATGGTATCAGTGGAGTTCGAGTACCACGGTGACCCGCTGCCGGGTCTGCACAAGTCACTCGGTTTCATCAACGGCGTCCTGTCCCGGTAACCGATCCGGCCAGGCAGAAAACAGCGCTTTGTTTTCTGCCTGACGCTACCTTTGGAGGATAACAAAATGAACATTTACTCAGTGGCCTGGGGCTGGACCCTCATCCCGGAGCAGATGCCCGAAGGGGACAGCTTGCTGCGGATTGCGGACCAGGTGAAAGCGCTGGATTTTGCAGGGGTGGATTACCTGTCCACATATGAATCCCTGGATACATACTTCACGCAGACACAGTGCGCCCGGATTCGCGCACATTGCCGGGAGATCGGGCTTGCCATTGGCGGTCTCGTCTTTCAGAGCGCGCTCTGGAATCATCCCGACCCGGCTGTACAAAACAAGCAGCAAGACTACTTTAAGAAATGCGTCACAGCCGCCGCCGGTTTGGGGGCGACAACCATCTCCTGTATCATTCCGCGCCCCTTCGGCGCCAGGGGAACGCGGCCGCAGGCCTCGCCTTCCGAAAAGCTGAGCTGCAAGCTGCCCGCTGACTACAGCTTTCAGCAGGACTGGGATCGGTTTGTGTTCTCGCTGGACCGGGCGATCGCAGCGGCAGCCGAACACGGTGTCACCGTAGCACTCGAGTGTTTCCCGGGATCTTTATGTGCTACGCCACATGCCATGCTACAGGTGATCCGTGATATCAACCGGCCAAACTTCGGTATCCAGCTGGATACGGCCCACCTGATCAACCAGGCGATCGACTGTGAAACCGCCATCTACATGCTCGGGAAAGACGTGATCAAGAACGTGCACTTCAAAGACTCGGATGGCCTGTCCAGGACCAACCTGCCCGCTGGCTGTGGCCTGGTCGATTACCCGGCTGTTCTGGACACCTTGAAGAACATCGGTTATCAGGGCAATGCCTCGATCGAGGTCGAGTTCACCGACGATCCGCACCGTTATATGAAACAGGCTTACGATCACATCCGTCTTTGTCTGGCTGGACAGTACTGACACAAGACGATCCTGTGCTACAAACATATTCGGGAGGAACAGGATGACTTACAATCAGGGGATCCTGGAAAAAATCGATGTCTACAAACGTTTGTATGCCGATGAGCGGCCTGGCCAGATTTTGGCTACGATATCCCCATATACCTTTCATTTCAGCGACAGTCAGCGGGCTAATCTGGGTTTAGAGCAGCGCCCGCTGGACAGCTGGCATTTCCCGGATGACGCCGATGCCTTCGTGGATGCCGGCATCGAGAACCTGCGCCGCTTCACAGCCTACACGAAAGACCTCCAGAGCGATTACATTCCCAACCTCAGCGTCGGTCTGGGTGTCGCCCTTGCCAGCGCTTTCTTTTCGGATGCTAAGATTCGTTTCAGTGCCGACACCAGCTGGGTGCATCCGGTTATCCACGACTGGTCCGACCTGGACCGTCTCACGCTTTCCGAGGATCATGCCTGGTACCGCCTGCTGGCGCAGATGACGAAACGCATCGTGTCTTCCTGCGCAGGCGATTACGTGCCCGGCTGCTACGCCTATTTCGGTCCTTCCGACATGGCCAATGCGCTGCGCGGTAACGCGCTGTTTTACGACTACCACGACAATCCAGACCAGGTGCATCGCCTTATGCGGATCAGCACCGAGGCGATCATATGGCTGCACGAGCACCTGCTGGCCCTGACCGGACTGGCAGCAGGCGGGTCGGTGATGGCCGACATCTGGTTACCCGGCCCGGCGCTCTTCATGTCAGAGGATGCGTCTGACCTGTGTTCGGCCGACATCTACCGGACGTTCAGCCGGCCTTATACACAGCGCATCATCGACAGGTTTGGCAGCGCCTACATGCACCACCACGCCGTCGGACGGCATATTCATGATCAGATCGCAACACTGAACAACCTTCAGGTGGTCGAACTCAGCTGGGACCCGAACTGCCCCCGGCCGATCGACGACATCGTCTGTTATTACCGGATGAACCCCTCCGTGCCCCTGCAGACACGCTGCACGGCCGCTGATGTGTACGCCAACATCGACCATCTGATGCAATGCCGAACCATCCTGATGGTGATCGTCGAAAGCCTCGAAGAAGCCAAAGACGTGCTCGCTTTTATCCGCTACCATTCCAGAATCTAAGGCAAAAACCCAGGAGGATACTGTCATGCCCTTACCTGCCCTTGTCGGCGAAGGTCGCCAGGCAACGCTCATGGTCAACGGCCAGGCCTATCGTGCCTTGTCAGGGGAGCTGCACAACTCGAGCGCATCCAGCCTTGATTACCTGGAACAAGTCATCTGGCCGGCCTTGCGTCCTCTGAACCTGAACAACG
>JAWSUP010000310.1:0-5320 GCA_033549405.1 Bacillota bacterium
GATTGCCGCCATTGTATTCCTGCAGGCACTGCCAGTCCCAACGTCGGGCATAGCCGCTGAAGGCGATGCTGATCTGGACAATCCGGCCCAGATCACCGGAGTCGATGATTTCCCGGACTTTCAGGAAATAGGGCGCGTAGCGGGACTGCTGGAAAACGGCCAGGGTCCGTCCTGCTTTCTTGGCCGCTTCAACCATGGCATCAACCTCGGCGACATGCCGGGCCATCGGCTTTTCGACCAGCACATTGAACCCGTGGTTTAGCAGGTCAATGGTGATGGGCACATGCAGGTGGCTGGGCGTGGCATTGACGACCAGATCGATGTCTGTGCGCCCGACCAGGTCTCGATAATCGGCGAATGTCTCGCAGCCAAATTCCCCGGCTGCCCGTTCGCGCCGGTCTGGAAGCGGGTCGACGATCGCGACGACCTGAAACAAATCCTTGAGCAGCATCAGGTTGGCGGCATGGATATCGCGGCCGCTGCGGCCCTGACCGAGAATGGCAAGTTTGATCACTGACATAAGAACACCTCACTAAGCCTGGTATGGAAGGCCGGATAGTCGTCTGCACAAGCAGCTACGAGTTTTATTGTACCATATGGAACCTGCCTGGCCACAACGAATACACACCGGAGAGACAATACATTTTTGATTTTCAGACTTACGGAGTGTGGACGCCTATGATGTATAATGTAGGAAAATCACACCAGGCGGTCATACATCGGGGAGGATCCTTGACAATGAATAGCACAAATAATCCTGTCTGGCAGGCTAAATGGATCTCAGCACCGGACGCATATCTTGAAACGCTTGGGAGATTTCCCGGGAGTTCCCTTCCCTTCGGATCTTGGATATGGCCTGAAGCCTATTCGCGGGCGCACCTGATCAGCAGTTTTCAATCATCCGGGAATATTGTGAAAGCTATGCTGGAATTTCAATGTGACAATGAGTTTGACCTGTATCTGAACAACCAGCCAATATCCGTCATGCGTATTGAAGGCATTTGGGTTAGCGAACTTCCAGATGTCAGTCATTTGATTCATCCGGGAGAAAACCATATTGCAGTCCGGGGATACTTAAGCAATGCATCTGAACACTTCCTGTCAGCCATCCGTGGCGTCATTCAGCTCGAATATGCTGACGGTCATCAAGAAATATTGCAGACGGATAAAGGCTGGAAAAACGCGGTAAGGGGCGGCTACTGGCAGAATTACGAACCTGAAGACTGGCAGACGACGCCCTTGGCGGCAGGTCTTTCTGTTACGAGATTGCATCCGCGCCAAATACGACGCTCTTGTCTCTTCCGCCATCATTTCCAACTGGATTCAAAAGCAGTCCGCGCAGTGGTGCATGTTACGGCCAGGGGCTTATATGCATTACATATCAATGGAAAGAAAGTGGGACAGGATGTTCTCACACCAGACGCATCTAAAGACCTGGTCTGCCAGCAGTATGATGTAACGGATTATCTAACCGGCGGAAATAACGTTATTGCCGCGATCACAGGCAACGGATGGTATAATTCGGAAGGCTGGGGAACAGTCCGGGTCAGAAAGCCGGAACTGCTGGTCCAGTTAACTGTTACAACCGGAAACGGCACTTCTGTTTCTATATGTACCGATGGTAAATGGAAGGTGATCGCTTCCCCATTGCTCGAGGATGATATCCAGTTCGGTGAACGGTATGACGCCCGGCAGGATATTCCCGGTTGGGACCTGCCCGAAACAGACACGGATCATTGGTTTCCTGCTGAAGTGGCGTCACCGCAGGCGGACTATCCGGCAATCTGTCAGGATTATGAGCCGATCAGAATCATTCGGCGGGTTCGTCCCGAAATAAAACGCAAGCTGCCCGACGGAAATTGGCTATTCGATTTTGGCAAAAACACCTCGGGCCGGGTCTGCCTGAAGGTTCGCGGTGCGAATTCCGGCGACAGGATCTGCATCAGGATGTATGAGCGACTTGATCACGCGGGTGATCCGGTTTGGGGTATCTACAGCGACGTGTTTTACCATGACGATAACGCGCCCGGCGGGAAGGCGGCCATGGCGCTGAAGAATATGGATGTCTATATCTGCCGTGGCGGTGGTGAAGAAGTCTATGAGCCGCGCTTTACTTACACAGGTTTCCGTTATGCCTGTATCGAAGGGTATCCCGGCGAACCGGGTCTGGATGATTTGGCGTTTATGGTCATTCATACTGATCTGCCGCAGACAGGCTATTTCACCGCGGGAAGCAAGCATCTGTCAAATATATGTGCAGCTGCCCTGCGTGCTTACCAGAGCAATATTCACGGCGGTCCGACAGATTGTCCCACGCGTGAGAAGAATTTCTGGAATGGCGACATTCAGGCTTTTGCGCCAACCGCATGCTGGTATCTGGATAATTCCCGGTTTCTGGCCCATTGGACCATCCACGGGCGTAAAGTCGGAAGCACCGAGTATGGCTGGGCAGACGAGGTCTATATTCTGCCCTGGGTTTTATATCGATATTATGGAGACACAGCAACACTGCAAGCGGCATATCCTGCCATGCAGCAACTGATTGCCGGCCGGGACAAGACTTTGGCCAGTACAAACGCCACCTGGCGCGATCACCTTGCCATGAAGAATGTTCCGGGCGATTTTTTTGCTGCCTGTTATCAATGTTATATGTATAAGATCGTATCGAATATTGCTTCAGTATTGGGCAACAAGGCAGACTCCCTGCGGTACAGGGAGCTGTTCGGCAAGCTTTGCGACGGGTTTAATGAGAAATATCTGGATGAAGCGACAGGCGTTTATGAACCGTATTGCCAGACTGGAGCGATCCTGCCGCTGGCATTAGGGCTTGTACCGGAAGGCATGAAGGTCAAAGTGGCCGAATCGCTGAATCGATTTGTTGTTGAAAAGGACTATCATCCAACCACTGGCCTGATGGCGACGCCCCATCTGCTCCCGCTGCTCTGTGACTTCGGATATGCGGATACGGCACAAAAACTTGCGTTGCAGACAACATTTCCATCCTGGGGGTTTATCTTGAACACCGGCGCCACGACGATCACGGAAAGCTGGTGGGGACACGAACGCGGGCTGGAAGCCAGTATGAATCACTATATTCATGGAAGCATTGGAAGATGGTTCTTTGAATATCTCGGAGGGATCCGCCTTGATCCTGAGATCAATGCCTTTAAACGCTTTATCCTTAAGCCGGTTTTTTATGTCGACCAGAGCCACGTGTCGGTCAGTTATCAATCCCGTTATGGTGAAATAAAGTCCTCCTGGCTGAATATAAACACGCAAGGCCGCTGGAGATGGACTTTCACCATACCAAAAGACACAACCGCCATGGTGCACCTGCCGGGAACCGAACCAGAAGAATATGAAGCGGGGACATATGCCCGTGAGATACCATACCCCGAGTGAGTTTCAAATTTTACCACCCGCTCAGCCTCTCGTCACGGCTCCGGCTGTCTGTTACAATGAAGGTGGACAAACATTGTTGCTCTGTACAACGTTGACGCAAGTTATCTCTTGACGATGCCCGGCAGCTGCTGACGGCATCTGTTGAAAGGAGGACACCATGTTTGAGAAAATTCTGGTCATATCCGAGCTGCATTACAATTTTGGCCATGTCCTGCACTGTATCCGCCACCTGAAAAAGCTGGGGACACAGTCCTGCCTGCTCGTCCAGTGCCTCAACCCGCATGAGCTGAACGATACGGTTTCAACCTTCATCATCGGTGTTTATAAAGAGCATCTTGAAACACAGCAACAACAGTTGGCCGATCTCGGGCTGGCTGTCACAACCCGGCAGATGATCGGCATCTTCCGGGACAATATCAGCCAGATCGCACTCGAAGAACAATGCTCGCTGGTTATCGTCGGCGCTCCTGAACGCACGATCCTCGGCAGCCTGCTGGACGGCGGCGCCGCCTACCACATGATGCACGGCACATCCGTGCCGCTTCTACTCGTCAGGACACCGGCCAATCCAGACGCGGAGCAGGTGGAGACACCAGACTGCCTCTTGACAGACCACGTGCTCTTCCCGACCGATTTTTCTGAAAATGCGGATAAAGCGTTTGCCATGGTCAAGGAAGCAGCCGGATCAGGCGTCAAAAAGATCACGCTGCTGCATGTTCAGGATAAAGCGAGGATCGATCCGCACCTGCTCGGGCAGCTCGATACATTTAACGAAAAAGACAGAGAACGACTGAGCCTCCTGGAAAATGAACTAAAGTCTATAAATAATGCGGTCGAGGTGGAGAGCCGCTTGCTGTATGGATCCCCGACGTCTGAGATTCTGCGCGTCATCCAGGAAGAGCAGGTCTCCTGGGTGATCATGGGCAGCCAGGGCCGAGGCTGGATCAGGGAGATATACCTCGGCAACGTCAGCCACAACATCGCGCGCCATGCAGCTGTCCCTGTCCTGCTGGTTCCGGCGGCGCGCGGTGAAGAGTGACAGGACCTGGCTATAACAGGTCGATCACATTAATGTATTAAGTATAATTTCATTTCGCCGCCAGGGATTTCAACGGTCAGTTCATGGTGCTCAAATGGCACCGTGGCGCCGTCGAACAGCTCTTCGGCGAAACCATCTTCTGTCTGCGGCAGTTGCAGTGTGACGATCCCGCCCTGTACCGCGTGAATGCCGATCAGGCGGTCGTTAACATAAATCGGATCATCGCCTTCGTAGTAGATGAATACCCCGGCCTGCCGGGCGATCGTGCGCAGAACGGATGCCGGCAGGTTGCCCACTGCGCTGTAGTAGATGGTGCTGTCCGCTGTGTCTTTGCGTGCCAGGGCGACCGCTTCCTGGTCCTGGTAGCGGGCTATCACTGTGACAGACGGATCGGTCACGTGAAAGAGCGGTTCGACAGCTTCACTGAAAGACCAGGCCAGCAGCTGGTTTTCTTCTGTCCGGGCAAAAGGCGTTTTATCTGCGCTGTTACAGCAGCCGGGTACCATCTGAACCTTGGATGATGTGGCTGCCAAAGGTTCCACCAGCATGCCGATTATCCGGCTGAGGTTTGCGACCGAGCAGCCAGCATCCGTCACATACCCCGGGGCATAAAGCCAGAGGACGCTGCGCCCATTGACCAGGACCTTCTGCCGGATGATCTGTTCCGCATCTGCTGTCAGCCTGAAGACATTGGGGAAAATAACCAGTTTATAGGAGTTGAAATCAAATTCCGGATCAAGCAGATCGCTGAAATTAAAAAGGTCGCAAGGCGCACCGATCCGTCCCAGGCTGTCGCGCAGATGGCGCAGGCAGTCGTCGTTGATGCGGGCTGTTTCAGAAACATAATACATCGATTCGGTGTCGGCAAAGACAGCGATC
>JAWSUP010000311.1:0-5316 GCA_033549405.1 Bacillota bacterium
CCCACGATACTTGGCTGGTAACGGCCCGGAAAAATAGGTCTTCGCCGGATTATATTCCTCAATAGCTCAGTTGGTAGAGCATGCGGCTGTTAACCGCAGGGTCGTAGGTTCGAGTCCTACTTGAGGAGCCAAAATGTGACCACCTCCGCACGTCTGTGCAGGGGTGGTTTTTATGTGCTAAAATCAATCATCGGCGGGGAGGTTTACTGATTAATGAAAAGGTCCATCTTGTTCATGGCTCGTGCGGCAGTTATAGCAGCCGCTTATGTTGTCCTGACATTTCCGCTGGCCCAGATCGCCTTTGGACCGGTTCAGTTCCGCCTTGCGGAAGCTTTGACCGTACTGGCTGCAATGACACCGGCTGCGATTCCGGGTCTGTTTCTCGGCTGCCTGCTGGCCAATCTGACCAATCCGGTCAACCTCGGACCCGTCGATATCATCGGCGGCAGTCTGGCAACGCTGATTGCCGCCTGGCTGACCTGGAAGCTGCAGCACAGCCTGCGCCGGAAGCCGGTTAAGGATGAAATTGAGCAAGAAGGCCGAAAAGGATTGCTTCGCCGTCGCAGTGACTGGTTTTACCGCCTGCTGGTTCTGAGCCCGTCAGTCATCGTCAATGCCCTGGTCGTCGGCTATTACTTGCCGTACCTGATCCCAGAGCTTGCTGTCAACGCAGCTGTCATAGCCCTGACCATGCTCTCGATTCTCATATCCCAGGCCATTGTCGTTTATGTCATTGGCCTGCCTTTGTTGCTGGCACTGGAGAAACTGCATCCGGCCATATGGGAGGACCGTCCATGAGCCACTATTTTGACAGTAATCCGGTCAGTGAACATTTGGAAAAAGAAATTCAGGTTCGGCTGGCCGGTCAGGATTTTACTTTTATCACGGATCAGTCGGTTTTTTCCAGGCAGAAACTGGACGCTGGCAGTAAATACCTGATCGAGGCAATTCTAGAGAATAATCTCCCCAAAATCGGCAGGATACTCGATCTGGGTTGTGGTTACGGAGCGATCGGCATCATCTTGAAAAGGCTTTGTCCGGCTTTATCTGTTGTGCTGTGCGACATCAATGAACGGGCTGTTTCTCTGGCTCGCCGCAATTCTAAATTAAATCAGGTTCGCTTCATTGATATCGTGCGCTCCGACGGTTTCGAAGAGATAGAAGGATCCTTTGACTTGATCCTGACTAATCCGCCAATCCGTGCCGGCAAACAGACGGTCTACCGGTTCTTCAGCGATGCGGCCGGCCGGTTGAACCCGGAAGGGTCGCTTTATGTGGTCATCCGCAAGCAACAAGGTGCACCGTCTGCATTCAAGAAGCTCCAGGAGCTGTTCTCCGATGTCGAGGTGCTCGAACGCAAAGCGGGTTACTGGATTATCAGGGCACGGTCAGCGCGGCCGGAATGGTGACTGTCTGTAAAATGTGATAGAATCTTTCCATATGTCGCGGCATGGTGTGCCAGGCTGCATGACAGTTCTATACAACCATTATTTGAAAGGCAGTGATCTGTTTGTCCTCATGTGAACAATGTCCCACCAAAGGAACCTGCACGTCGCCTGACCCAGAGCAGTGCACCTCTGGAAATGACCGAAAAAAAGGACATGAAAAGCCATCAGCCATAGAAAAAGATCAAACGCATCTGCTTGCCAGTGTTCGCTGCGCCATCGGTATCTGCAGCGGTAAGGGCGGCGTCGGCAAGTCGCTCGTGACTGCACTGGCTGCAGTCAGCCTGGCCCGCAGAGGGCTGACAGTCGGTATTCTGGATGCCGATATCACCGGCCCTTCGATTCCGCGATCCTTTGGTCTCTCCGGGCAGCTGTCGGGAACAGATGACGGCATTTTCCCGGCACAGACTCATCTGGGTATCCAGGTCGTTTCGATCAACCTGTTGCTGCCAAACCAGGACGCGCCTGTTGTCTGGCGCGGGCCGATCCTGTCTGGTGTGGTCAAGCAGTTCTGGACGGATGTGATCTGGGATGGTCTCGATGTGCTCCTGATCGACATGCCACCCGGAACAGGGGATGTGCCTTTGACCGTTTTCCAGTCTATCCCGCTTGACGGGCTGGTCATGGTGACGACGCCACAGGACCTGGTTTCCATGATTGTCATGAAGGCGCACAACATGGCTCGCATGATGAATGTCAATATTCTCGGGCTGGTAGAAAATATGAGCTATCTGCAATGCCCGGATTGTGAGCAGAAAATCCGGCTGTTTGGCAACAGCCAGACTGCCGAAGCTGCAGCAGCCATGAATCTGCCGTTGCTGGATCAGGTTCCGCTTGATCCCGAACTGTCGGCTTTGATCGACCAGGGCAAGATAGAAAACTATCAGCCAGAGCTTCTTAATCATACGGTCGAGGCTATCAGCCGAATTATTACCAGCAGGCCGGACTGATGCAGATGTCTGGCTGTAAAAAACCTGGTCGCAGAACAGGTCACATTCTGACTGCTGTAGCGCTTTGCCTGGTTTTGGCGAGCCTGCCTCTGGCCGGATGCAGAGATGAACCAGTTGTCGGTGAGATCGACCAAAGTTCAACAATTGCCCTGATCCGGTTTGAAGCGCTTGAAGACGATCTGAGCGGCGTCGTTTATCGCAGAATCAACAATTTCAACGCTTTTCTGGGAGCCAGTAAAGTGCCGGTCCTGGTCGCTTTCTACGACCGGTCTGATCCGCTCAACACCCTGGTCATTCCCAAGCTGGAGCAATTAGCCGACGATTATCGTGACAGGCTGCAGATCGTCTGGATCGATAAAGAAGCACAACAGCAGGTCGCTGCATCGTTTTCTGTCGAACAGGCGCCGCAGTTCACGATGGTGGTCGGCGCCGTCCTGAAAAGATCCCTGATCGGATTTGACGATCAGGGCAGCGTGCGCCTGGATGAAATGATCACACCTTATCTGTCGTAAATCAGACAGTTCAACTGAAGGAGGCGCCCATGGAACCGATCATTGTGGATAAGGATAGTAAACCGGTTGACTGGCTCTATTGTGGTGCGATCGGCCAGGATAGCCATCGATTTGTCACTGAAGAGGAACTGGCCGGGCAGCCGGATCGCCCGCTTGTTCTGGCCGGCGTTCAACTGCCGGGCGAAAGGCCGTTATCAGGAAACAGTGATGCCGATGTGGTCTTGCATGCCTTGACGAATGCCATGTCAGGATTGACAACGCGCAATATTCTGGGCAAGCGCGCCGATGCCCTGTGTCTGTCACAAGGTCTGACTGACAGCGCCATTTATCTTGCCGAGGCGATGAAAGATATGCAGGATATGGGCTGGGAACTGATTCACCTGTCGATCGCAATAGAGGCGGCAAGTCCGCGCCTGTCCCAATGGTTTGATCTTATGCGCGCAAACCTGTCACGTTTAACGGGGTTGTCGCCGGGGCACATCGGACTGACAGCAACAACCGGCGAAGGCCTTACATCATTTGGGCAAGGGGCGGGCATTCAGGTCTTTTGCCAGGTCAGCGCACGCTGCCCGAACCAGACTCATCCTGTCGGCTGGCCAGCCAGTTGCTGACTTGCAGGTCCTCCTGCGTTGTTATCTTGATGTTTCCATAATCTCCCATGACCAGAAAAGCCGGATGTCCGGCCTGTTCCAGAACAACCAGGTCATCGGTCGCCTGGTAAGAGCGTGCAACGGCCAACTGGTAAGATGCATAGAGCAAGTGCCATAGAGCCCCCTGTGGCGTCTGCATGGCCCATAAACGGTTGCGTTCCGGCGTTGTGACCACCCTGCCGGTTGCGTCGGCGATCTTGATCGTGTCCTTGACCGGAACGGCAGCCCCGCAAGCCTGGTGTTCCTGAATACCGCTGATTACCCGTTCAACAACTGCCTGCGGGACAAAGCAGCGCGCACCGTCATGCACCAGAACCGGACTGTCACGCGCTGGATCTGCCAGCATCTTCAAGGTCTCCAGCCCGTTGGCGACAGAGGCCTGTCGGGAAGAACCGCCGGCCGTGATGGCCATGAGCCGAGGAAAGCGACAATCGGACAAGAGATCCTGCATGGCAGTGCATTCGTCGGCTGAAGCGACGACGACCATGCCACTGATGGCATCGATGCTGTTCAGTATCCTCAGCGAACGAACGATTACGGGAACACCGTTGATGGCCAGAAACTGCTTGTTGCCAGGAAGACCCATGCGAGATCCGGATCCTGCAGCTGCAATAACGGCATATACCGGGTTCCGTGAAGTTCCTGCAAACATTTCTTTTTCATATTCCGGATTTTTCCAGATGAAATGGTCTGTCATATCGCCGCAACCTCCTCATCAAAAAGCACATCCATCGCCTCACCAACTCGATCGACATAAAATAAATCACATTCATCTGTGAGCTTGATCTTGTCCAGCAGCGGCCGGCAACTGCCTGGCAGGATGAAGGTCGTGAAGCCCTGGCGGGCTGCTTCCTGAATTCGGCGATCGGGCTGTGACACAGCACGAATTTCCCCTGTCAGGCCGACCTCCCCAAACACAAGACAAGCCGGCCGGATCGGCCTGTTCTTCAGGCTTGACACGACAGCCGCCAGAACACATAGATCTGTTGCGGGTTCTGTCAGGCGCAATCCGCCGACTACGCTGACGTACGTGTCCATATTGCCGAGACCGAATTCAAATTGCTTTTCGAGCACGGCCAGCAGCATGGCGATGCGATTGCGATCAAGTCCCTGGGCCATCCGCTGCGGTGTCCCGTAGGCTGCAACATTTATTAAAGCCTGTATCTCGATCAGTATTGGCCGGGTACCCTCCATGCAGGCTGTCACGACTGAGCCGGGAACCTGGATCGGCCTGCCGGCCAGCAGGGCCATGGACGCATTGTCCACCTCCTGGAGTCCGCGATCTGTCATCTCGAAGAGCCCCAGTTCATCAGTTGCGCCAAAGCGGTTTTTCACACACCGCAAGATGCGATAGGTCATCTGCCGTTCGCCCTCAAAGTACAAGACGGTGTCGACCATGTGTTCCAGAACGCGCGGACCTGCTATGGCGCCGTCTTTGGTTACATGGCCAACCAGAACGATGATGATGCCAAGCTCTTTGGCTATGCGTAAAAGACCTGCTGTCGCTTCCCTGATCTGGCTGACACTGCCCGGTGCGGAACTCAATGATTCGACATAGACTGTCTGAATGGAATCAATCACGGCCAGATCAGGTTTATGCCCGGACAGTGTCTGCGCAATGGTCGAAAAGTCGGTAGCGGCCAGGACATCGATCGGTTCAAGACCCAATTGAAGGCGATCGGCGCGCAGCCGGATCTGACGGGGTGATTCTTCTCCCGTTACATAGAGGACCTTGTGCTTGTTGCCCATGGCGGCCAGG
>JAWSUP010000312.1:0-5316 GCA_033549405.1 Bacillota bacterium
GGGCAGGTTGCTGAGGAGCTGACGGCGGTGCAGCCTGCTGATTTTGCTGAGCCTCTTGGTTCTGCTGCATCTGCTGCACGTTTGCCTGAGATGCCGTGCCCATGTAATTGCCACCGGCCTGCATGCCGATGCCCATGCCCATGAACGTCGCGGCAGCACCGGCGGGGTTGGATCCGGCCGCTTCGAGACCGCGCGCAATCGTGCCCTGTACATAGCCCTCGCGGACGGCAGGATCTCCGAGCATGGCGCCTTTGTTGCGCATATTGATCAGCTCGCGGGACTCATCGTCATAAGAAATGCTGGCGATACCGACAGCCTGGACTTCAAAGCCGCGCATCCTGTTCCAGCTCTCGTCCAGAACATTGGCCATATACTGGCTGAGTTCACGGCTTTTTGACGGAACATGCGAGATACGGATGCCGTCAACAGACATCTGGTTCATGACCGCCTGCAGCGCTTCCAGAAATTCTGACAAATACTGCTCATTGATGTCATCGATTTCAACACGATCCTGGTTTTTGGGTATTGCTTCTGCAAAAAACTGGAGCGGATTGGTTATCTTGATCGAGTACGTGCCGTG
Source organism: Bacillota bacterium (assembly GCA_033549405.1). GTDB lineage: Bacteria > Bacillota > Clostridia > Saccharofermentanales > UBA5734 > JAAYBY01. The sequence goes on from JAWSUP010000312.1 coordinate 581, forward strand.
TGTCCGCAAGAAAAGTTCAGAATTATAAAATCCATCAAAATAATTCAACGCATTTTTGGTGCCGAACTTAATTCCCTTGATCTCCTGCAGGTTGATATAGAAGACCTTCTGAGCAGTCGGTGTCACACCGCCATATTTGATGCGGTTAAATGTCTCTTTGAGTGAATCGCCAAAACCACCGGAAAAAAGAGATGGCAATGATGAATTATTGACTGTGTAATAGCCTTCTTCAGCTGTGTAATCGACAACTTTGCCGCCATCAACCAGCATCATGAACTGGTTGGGATAGACATGGATCACCGATCCATTTGACACCGTATTGTCTGTTCCCTTGACATTACTGTTGCGCCGGTCATCGCGGCGGACTTTGACGCCGCTTGTGAAGACCGTATTGTCACCCATATTGTCCGGTTCCAGAACTTCAAGCCACTGATCAGCCAGTGAACCACCGATTGCACTGGCAATAGCTTTGATAATACCCATTGAACTGCCTCCTTTGGATCGCAATAAGTTTGGATTATTCTAGCCAATGAATAATGCAGGTGCATAACTTCAGGCTCCTGCGCCACTATTATACCACAGGGATTAAAGGGTCAACAGAGAAAAGGTGATCCGTCGGTCGTTCTTGTCAATCAGCCTGGTTAACCGGGCTTGTATGGATCTGGTCTCCTCCTGCCTTTTTCCCTAAATACATCAGAGAATCGGCCTCCCTGATAATACTGTCCAGCGTCGATGCGGATTGTACGGAAGCAACTCCAAAACTGCAGCGTACAGCAATACACCCGGCCAGCAGTTTATGACTCAAGAGCCGCCTGATCCGGTTCAACACCTTGACAGAATCACCGACCGATGTGTTTGGCAGAAGGATGACAAACTCATCGCCGCCCCAGCGGGCCAGAACGTCAGAAGCCCTGAGCTGCGAATTTATCAGGTCAACAAGCTCAATAAGGACAACATCAGCTACCGAATGACCATGTACATCATTGATCTTCTTGAAACCGTCGACATCAAACATCGCTATGGCCAGCGGCTGTCCGTAGCGCTGGCACCAGGAAAACCAGTGCCCCCAGGCGTCAATCAGCTTGTTGCGGTTGAAAGCGCTGGTCAGCGCGTCGATCGTGTTGAGGTGGATCAGCTGATTTTTTGCTTTGTATTCACGAAACTGGTGCTTATCCAGTGTCCGGGAAAAAATGGCGCATAACACCAAGGCAATCAACATGTAAAACAGCCCTGCCATATAAGCATTTGGCGAAAGGCTGCCTTGCAGCACCAGCCTGGCCAGCAGCAGGAATGCGGTCAGACCGCCAAACGCCAGGAACAACCTGTAGCGAAAACGATTGGGAATGATGAAAATCACCATGATAATGACCATCATGCCCATAGCCTGTATCAAAAAATCCGGCGGATCGTACTGGCTGAAAACATATAAGAAAAGCAGTATGGCTATTGCTTCAAGACCGGAAACCGACCGGCTGTAAACAGCATAAGATTTGATCGACTTGCGGTGCCAGAACCAGGCAAACACAAATGTTGAAAAGCAGGCGATCGTGCGCAGAATGAGGATTGTAACTTTGGCTTCACTGCTGGACAATAGCAGCAGATCAGGGACCATCAAGAACAGCTGCAAGAAACCTGATGACACCGCGATCAAACTGACAAACCGATGGTTCTGGATCAGTTGATCTTGTTCATAGTCTTTGCGCAAGTCGGTGTTGTGACCATAATCGCCCAAAAAATCGAATAGGGCTTTTTTCACGTTTTAATCACCCCTTGCGGTCATGATAACACCGTTGGCGAAAAGCAGCAACCATCAGAGCAGTTTTCGTATCAATTCCTGAGGGCGTTGTCAGGCGGTTTCGATACGGCTGTCTATCAGCAGCCCGAGTTTTGTAACAGCAGCTTCCCGCATCTTGTATTTCATGATTTTCCCGGCGGCGTTCATCGGAAACTCAGTGACAAAATCGATATAGCGGGGGGTCTTGTGTTTTGCCACATGGGAGCGGATATAGTCCTTCAACTCATCCGCTGTCAGGTCGACTCCTGATTTCAGGATGACACAGGCCATGATCTCTTCACCATACTGGCGGTCGGGTACGCCGATCACCTGGACGTCTTTCACCGCCGGATGCGTGTAGATGAAATCCTCGATTTCCTTTGGATAGATGTTCTCGCCGCCGCGGATGATCATGTCTTTGATCCGCCCGGTGATTTTGAAATTGCCCTGGGCATCGCGCCGGGCCAGGTCTCCGGTATGCAGCCAGCCGTTCTCGTCGATGGCTGCCGCCGTCGCTTCCGGCATCTTGTAGTACCCTTTCATGATGTTGTATCCCCTGGCCACGAACTCCCCGTCCACACCATCTGGCAGCGCCTCATTCGTCAGCGGATCAACAATCTTGCACTCGACGCCCGGCAGCGGCCGGCCGACCGTGTTGACGCGCACGTCGAGCGGATCATCGACACGGCTTTGTGTACAGCCCGGTGAGGCTTCGGTCTGGCCAAACACGATGGTGATCTCGTGCATGTTCATCTTCTGCTGGACATCCTGCATCACCTTGACCGGACAGGGGCTTCCGGCCATGATGCCGGTGCGCATCTGTGAAAAATCCGTCTTGGCAAAATCTTCATGTTCCAGCATGGCGATAAACATCGTGGGCACGCCGTGGCAGCAGGTGATTTTCTCCTGCCCGATACAGGCCAGGGAGAGCCGGGGCGAGAAAGCCGGGATCGGCGACATGGTGGCGCCATGGGTCATGGCTGCCGTCATGGCCAGCACCATGCCGAAACAGTGAAACATCGGGACATGGATCAACATCCTGTCTGCCGTTGACAGATCCATGCAGTCGCCGATCGTCTTGCCATTGTTAATGACATTGTAGTGTGTCAGCATGACGCCTTTGGGGAAACCGGTCGTTCCCGATGTGTACTGCATGTTGCACACATCGTGCTTCTGCAGGGCAAATGAGCGCCGCTGCACTTCTTCTATGGGCACGCGATCAGCCATATCTGTCGCTTCCTGCCAGGTCAGGCATCCCGGCTGCTTTGAGTCAATGGTGATCACATTGCGTAAAAAAGGCAGCCGTTTGCTGTGCAGTGGTTTCCCTTGTGCCAGCGTTGCCAGTTCGGGGCAAAGCTCGCGGACGATGCCGACATAATCGGAATCTTTGTGGCCGTCGATCATGACCAGCGTATGCGTGTCAGACTGGCGCAGCAGGTACTCCGCTTCATAAATCTTGTAGGCCGTATTGACGGTGACCAGCACAGCCCCGATCCTGGTGGCCGCCCAGAAGGTGATGAACCACTGCGGTACGTTGGTCGCCCAGATGGCGACATGGTCACCTGGCTTAACACCCAGGGCGATCAGCGCGCGGGCAAACACATCAACTTCATCGCGAAATCCGCTGTACGTTCTCGTGTAGTCCTGGGTCGTGTAGCGGAATGCGTACTGGTCGGGAAAGGCATCGGCCATGCGGTCGAGTACCTGGGGAAATGTCAGGTCGATCAGGCTGTCTTTCTCCCAGATGTATTGGCCTGATCCGGACCGATTCTCATGCAGCCGACTTCTGGCGCCCTGCTTCTTCAGGTACCGCTCCATAAAATTTGTAAAATGCGGAAAGACGATGCCGGCATCATCCAGGTCCAGGGACCAGCGTTTGACCCACTCCAGAGATATATAACCGTCATAGTTGATCGAGTTCAAGGCCAGCATCATATCGTCGATCGGCAGATCGCCTTCGCCCATCAGGCGATAGGAGACAGTCGCGCCATCGACAACAGAATCCTTCACATGCACATGTTGAATGTAGGCGCCCAGGTTTTTGACTGTTGAACCGGCACTTTCTCCGAAAAACCTGTATGGGTGGTGGATATCCCACAAGGCAGCGACCGCGTCGCTGGCAACCTGGTCGAGCAACCGGGCCAGACGGGCCGTATCGGCATAGACACCGTTTGTTTCGACAAGCAGTGTGACATGCGCCGCTTCGGCAATCGGCGCCAGCTTATGCAAAGCTTCCAGAACAACCGCATCATCCACAATACCGTCAACCTGAGGATTTTGGTCCGCCAGGACGCGCACATAAGGGGTCTGCAATTTGGCTGCCAACTCTATATAAGCGACGATCTCAGCGTGGTTTTGTTCAGCCTGATCGGCAAATTTCAGACAGCAGCCGGAGGACAGGCAGGGAATTTCCAGGCGCAGCCTTTTTAACAGCCCGATTGTCTCCGGCAGCTGGCTTTCCGTGAAGGGCGGCGCTTTAACCGTGAAGATCTCATCACCGAGTCCACGGATTTCGATGCCGTCGAAGGCCAGATCCTTTGCCATGGAATAAATATCAGACCAGCTGAAATCAGGACAGCCAAGTGTTGAAAATGCAATTTTCATGATGTTCCTCCCGCATGATTTTGCCAATATTAATAAGACGTCTACAGGCGTCGGCATATTTTTCAATCATGCTATCAGACGAATTCGTCGCCTGTCAAGAACACAGCATTCCCAACACTTTCAAGAGGACTGTGACAGCAGGTCAACTATTTCCTTCAAGGTATCCTCTTCTCCAACATTACCGGGGAAAATGACAAGTGGCATGCCGGGGAACTTGCTTTCACTGCCGGTCATCCAGACCGGTATGCCTGGCTTGATCTGTCCCATCACCACAGCTTTTTTGACATGCAGCGCCTTCGTGCCGACGTCGCTGGAGGTAATACCGCCCTTGGCGATGATGAAGGCAGGTCTCACGGTC
>JAWSUP010000313.1:0-5315 GCA_033549405.1 Bacillota bacterium
GTAAAGATCCAACCGGATCCCGGTGCCGCCGCTGTTCATGATCTGGCAGTCCTCAACCACGCAGTCACGGGTATAGCGCAGGCGAACGAGCGCATTATCCTGATCATGGACTTCCCACTCATGCTGCAGGGTGGCATCAGTCGCCAGCAGTTTCCGCCGGTCACTGCGTTTAAAGGTCAGACCGCGCAGGATAACACCTTCGATTGGCACGTCCCTTACGGCATCGCCTTCGATGCGGATATATTCGGTTAATGCCGGAATGACAATCGTCTGTTCGATATCATCATGTCCTGGCCAAAGGTAAATTTTACGGTCTGCATTGTCCAGATACCACGTTCCCGGCTGATCAAGATATTCAGGGACATTTTCGATCCAGCAGGATTCGCGAATATTATCGATGAAATGTTTACATTTGATCAGGTGATAGGTGCCGGGCACATCGGTCGTCAGAATAGATTCGTTTTCATTGATCGCCTGGATGCTTTCGATGCCCAGGATATTCATGATCCAGGCATGCGCCGGACGAATCAGCAGTTCGGCGCTGTGCAAAGGAGCGTCAGAACGGATGACATGTTTGGGGAAACAGAGGGTTAAACGATCGGTCAAGGGGCTTTCAACCGGCAAAAAGCCAGGCGAACGCGCCCGTCTCAGCCTGCGATCTCCGGAGTACAGGATATAGAATGTCTCCCGGCCACCGGGCAGACTTGGCAGATCGGCTTCCAGCACATGCTCCAGTGCAGAATCGGGCAAACCCGCGGGATAGTGGACAGGTTTATGCCAGCCGTTGACGGGAATATCCGATGTCAGGCAAGGCTGTTCATCAGGAAATGCCTCGATGAATATTTTGCCTTGACCAGCCACGTCACCGTGCAGGTGACAGACGACCGTCCGGTCCAGCCGATAGGTGCCGCCGCGCATGATTATATGGTAATCGCGATCCCGGCCGACTGCACAAGCGGCACTGACGACCGCCCAGGCTTTAGCCAGGGAAGCGAGCGGACCGTCTGTATGATTGTCATTGGGTGCTTCCAGATCTCCTGACCAATGATCACAGCCATTTGGCGCAACATAAATATTAATCGGGTTCGTTTGTGTCTGCATCATTCATCTCCATCGTCACTGTCTAACGGCGCTGCGGGACCTCCAGCTCGTAAGTCTCTCTTTGCCGTTTGATTGTCAGCACTGCTGTGTCCGAGTGGCTTTGGGCGATCTGATCTTTGAAACGCACGGTCGTATCATAGGCATAGCTGAAGTGCATCGGGAAGAAAAAAGCTGGTTTTAGCTTTTCGATAAAATATGCGCCGCCATGATGCGCGTATTCCTTAAGCCGCGGGTCAACCGGGAAAAAGGCGACATCGACCGGCCAGGTTTCCACTTGGGCCATGATTTTTTTGAAATCGCGTTCATACTCTGCGCATTCCTCGGCTGTCGATTCGTCATACCAGTACCACCAGTTCAGATCGCCGGCATGGAAGAGATGGATGCCGTCCACGATCACCAGGAAAGCGATCCCCTCATCTGTTGAGGCAAATGTATGAATGGAGAGGTCATCGATCTCTGCCTGTTCATCAGCATCCAGGAAATACATGTCCTGCTGCTTCTTAACAACCTCTTTGATGTCACTGCTGAAGAGCCAGGTGATTGGCTTGTCATACTGATCCAGAGTCAGGATAACCGGATCGAAGTGGTCGCGGTGGTTGTGACTGGCAAAAACATACACGTGCCGAACCGCCGGATCACGGATGGCATCTGTGACACAGGCGATGTTTTTTTGCACTTCGTCAGGCCTTTGCGGATCACCATAGAAGTCAAACAGAAGCAGTCTATCGCTGCTGCGGACCATGAAACCGCTGTGATGCAGATAAGTGACCATCAGTTTTTGCGTTGTCTGCATATTGCACCTCACTTGTTGCGCTTAAAGTGATAAAATCGCACCTTCTCTAAGTATACACCATACTTTACGGTCACCTGTTTTTCTTTCATTGCGAATTACATTGACAGATATCTATATGCGCGCTATAATCATATAGACTCTTATCAATATGATTGATAGAACAACAAGAGAAAGAAGGGTAACCCATGCTGAACTGTTCTGACTCGGCTTTGATTTTTAAAGCGATGTCTGATGAAACCAGACTCAGAATCATCGATATGTTGTCTTGCGGTGAGCTTTGTGCCTGTGACATATTGGAGGAATTTGCAATCACTCAGCCGACGCTGTCATATCACATGAAGATCCTGACAGAGAGCAGCCTGGTCAATGCCCGCAAAGATGGCGCCTGGACCCGCTACACGCTCAATCTGGAATTGATGCATTCATTGATGACTTTTCTGGAGCACATCACATCAGATGCAGGAGTTGTTAAAAACAACTGTATCTGCAAGGAGTAACCGGACATGCAATTCATATCATCCATCTTCAGCTGGCTGAACGATCAGCTTTTAAAAATGACCTGGCTCTATGAACTGGTCCGGCTTTTAGTTGAAAAAGTGTTTGGTTTGCCCGTGCCGGCGTCAGGCCAGGCTGAGCTGACGCTTGCCGAGCGGTTCGGCGGCAGCATCCATTTTTTCATCTATGATACGATCAAGATCTTCATCCTGTTGTCAGTTCTGATTTTTTCGATCTCCTACGTCCAAAGCTTTTATCCGCCGGAACGAACACGGCGGATCCTTGGCCGTTTTAACGGCATCTGGGCTAATATCCTGGGTGCGCTTCTGGGCACGATCACGCCTTTCTGTTCCTGCTCGTCTATTCCGCTCTTTATTGGCTTTACCAGCGCCGGTTTGCCGATCGGCGTCACTTTTTCGTTCCTGATTTCATCTCCGCTGGTTGATCTGGCCTCGGTGCTCTTGCTGGCCAGCATTTTTAACTGGAGAATAGCCATAGCCTATGTCGTGGTCGGCCTCGTGCTGGCGGTCATCGGCGGCTCCCTGATCAGCAAGCTGAAAATGGAGAAGTATGTTGAACCATTCGTCTTTGCCAATAAATTGACGGAAGTGGACATGCCTGAGATGACGCGCAAGGATCGTCTGCTCTTTGCCCGTGATCAGGTCAAGGAGATTATCCACAAGGTCTGGCTCTATATCCTGATCGGTGTCGGTATCGGAGCCGCCATCCACAACTGGATCCCGGAAAATATCATTGCCGCCATTCTGGGTAAACAGAATATCTTCTCCGTCCTGATCGCCACAGTCATCGGTGTGCCGATGTACGCCGACATCTTCGGTACGCTGCCAATCGCCGAAGCGCTGGTGGCCAAGGGTGTTGGTATCGGCACCGTTCTGGCTTTCATGATGGCAGTTACCGCGCTGTCCCTGCCTTCCATGATCCTTCTGAAAAAAGTAGTTAAAAACAGATTGCTGTTCACCTTCGCCGGGATTGTGCTTATTGGCATCCTGATCATCGGTTACTCCTTTAACGCATTCGGTTATTGGTTCATTTGAGGAGGCATATATGCGAGAAGAAGCAAAAGCGTCATCGGGAATCAGCTTTTTTGAAAAATACCTGACGGTCTGGGTCATTCTGTGCATGGCGGCCGGTGTCCTGATCGGCCGCTTCCTGCCGGCAGTCCCGGATTTTCTCGGTCAGTTCACCTATGCGGAAGTGTCCATCCCGATCGCCATCCTCATCTGGCTGATGATCTATCCGATGATGATGAAAGTCGATTTTGCCAGTGTCAAATATATTGGTAAAAACCCGAAGGGTTTGTATGTGACCTGGGTGACCAACTGGCTGATCAAGCCGTTCACCATGTATGCGATCGCCGCATTCTTTTTCCTGGTTGCGTTCAAAGCCTGGATTCCGACGGACCTGGCAAAGAGCTATCTGGCCGGGGCAATCCTTCTGGGTGCCGCGCCTTGTACCGCCATGGTCTTTGTCTGGAGCTACCTGACCAAAGGCAATGCGGCATACACCGTGGTCCAGGTGGCGACGAATGACCTGATCATCCTGGTGGCGTTCACCCCGATCGTCGCATTGCTGCTGGGCATCAGCGGCTTCACCATTCCCTGGGCGACCTTGCTGTTGTCCGTTGTTCTGTTTGTTGTTATTCCGCTGGCTGGCGGTGTTCTGACCCGCGTGAACGTCATTAAATATAAGGGCAGCGACTATTTCAACAACACCTTCCTGCCCAAATTCAGCAACATCACGATCGGCGGCTTACTGCTGACCCTGGTCATTATCTTCTCTTTTCAGGGTGATGTCATCATCAATAACCCGTTCCACATCCTCCTGATCGCCATCCCGCTGACGATCCAGACGTTCTTGATCTTCTTTATCGCTTATGTGTCAGCAAAAAAGTTAAAGCTTTTCCACTGCATCGCCGCTCCGGCCGGCATGATCGGCGCATCCAATTTCTTTGAACTGGCAGTGGCTGTTGCCATCTCGCTGTTCGGCCCCACATCCCCTGTGGCACTGGCAACCATCGTCGGCGTACTGGTCGAAGTGCCGGTCATGCTGACCCTTGTCAAGATTGCCAACCGAACCACAGACTGGTTCCCCCCGGAAGAGGAGTTGAAAGTATGAGTGAAACCAATTCGAAGGTGATCGTTGAAGAAACAGACACCATACCGGTGAAAAGGATCATCGTCATCGGCGCGGTCGCTGCCGGCACATCAGCTGCAGCTAAAGCCCGACGCAATGATGAGTCGGCTGAAATTGTCATCTATGAAATGGATGAGCACATCTCCTACTCAGGCTGCGGTTTGCCCTACTATATCGGCGGCCGGGTCCAGGACCTGAAGGCACTGACTCCACGCGACCCTGCCTTCTTTAAAAGTAAATACAATGTCGATGTCAAGATCCGGCATCAGGTGTTGCGCGTCGATCCGGCGAAGAAGATCCTGCTGGTTCGCAATCTGATCGACAGGACCGAATATACGGACCATTACGATATCCTGATCATTTCGACCGGTGCGACATCGATCGTTCTGCCGATTCCGGGTGTCGACAGACCGCAAGTCTTCACGCTGAGAAACCCTCTCAGCGCAAAGGCGATCCGGCAGTTTATCGAACAGCAGCAGCCTAAAACCGCAGCAATTATCGGCAGCGGTTTCATCGGCCTTGAAATGGTGGAGAATCTGATTCATGCCGGCCTTGAGGTCACGCTGATTGAAAAGCTGCCGCAGATCTGCCCCTTTGTCGACCCGGACATGGCGCCATACCTGCACCAGTATCTGGAGAAACAGCAGGTGACCATCCTTGCCGGCCGGTCAGCTGCCTCCATCGGAGCATCGGTTGTTCAGCTGGACGATGGCTCTGAAATTCAGGCCGATCTGGTTATTATGGCGGTCGGAATACGGCCAAATGTAGCCCT
>JAWSUP010000314.1:0-5301 GCA_033549405.1 Bacillota bacterium
GGAGCCATGGCGCTTGGACAGTTTGCGCCCGTCACTGCCAACGATCAGGGGCAGGTGGACATAGGTCGGGATGTCCCAGCCAAATGCCTCGTAGAGCAGGTTGTACTTCGGCGTCGATGACAGGTACTCCGACCCGCGTACGACATGCGTGATCGCCATGAGGTGATCGTCTATGACATTGGCAAAATTGTAGGTCGGGTAGCCGTCTGACTTGAGCAGGATCTGGTCTTCCAGCTCCCGGTTGTCCACAGTGATTGAGCCATAGACGGCATCGGCAAAGGTGGTCGATCCGTCAAGCGGCATTTTCTGCCTGATGACGCGGGCTGTCCCGCCATCAAGAAGCCGCCTGACTTCATCAGCCGGCAGATCACGACAATGGCGATCATACCCGGAAGCATGGCCGTCGGCGTCTTCTCTCAGCTTTTCCAGCCGCTCTTTGCCGCAGAAACAATAATAGGCTTTATTTTCACGGACCAGTTGTTCGGCATAAGGCCGATAGAGGCCGCGGCGCTCACTTTGGACATAGGGGCCATAAGCTCCGCCGATATCAGGCCCTTCGTCGTGCGTAAGGCCGACGAGGCTCATCGTTCTGTAGATGACATCGACAGCGCCGTCAACCTGGCGTTCCTGGTCGGTGTCTTCGATGCGCAGGATAAAAGCTCCGCCCAGCGAACGGGCGACCAGGTACTCATAGAGGGCTGTCCGCAGATTGCCGACGTGCATCATGCCGGTCGGACTGGGCGCATAACGGGTGCGGACCACTTTCTGGGTCATAGTGGCTGCCTCCTTTGGCATACCTCTTGTGCACAATTCCATCCACATACATTTTACCGAATTGTTCACAAAAATTCATGTTTCATAATTGCTCCATATGATACCATAGAGTGATCAAGATTGACAGAACCAACGAAATAAAAGGGGTGCAACAGAAACAATGTTTGGTTATGTCCGGCCGCTGAAACCGGAATTGCTTGTGCGCGAATATACCCGCTATCGCTCTGTCTATTGCGGTATTTGCCGGCAGATAGGCCGGGATTACGGTCAGTTGCCACGGCTTTCGGTTAATTATGACCTGACCTTGCTCGCATTGCTGCTCCTCGCCCTGACTGAGGAGCAGCCTGATGTAAGGGCATCCGGCTGCGTGCTCAATCCATTTGTCAAAAAAGCCATCGTACAGGGCGGTGCGGTGATTGAATCCTGCGCAGCGTTGTCCGTATTACTGGCCTGGCACAAGGCAGGTGACCAGATCCAGGACGAGCACCCGGTTGCCGGCCATCTGACCCGACTGGCTTTCCGGCGTGCCTGGCGCAAGGCTGTCCGCCGGTTCCCGCAATATGAGCAGACCATCCGATCACAAATGCTCGCGTTGGAAGAAGCCCAGCAAAAGCCGCCTGATCCGGCCGTCGCAGATATTTTTGGCGCGATGCTGCAGCAACTGGTCTATGATGTGGCCGGGCTGGTTGTCGAGCCGGGACCTGTGCGGGATGCGCTCGGACTTCTGGGTAACGATCTGGGCCGCTGGATCTTTCTGGTCGATGCGATTGACGACTGGCAGGACGACTGCAATAATAAGAACTGGAATCCATTCGGGTCATTCAACCTGGATGAGGCGCGCGGCCGCGCTCAGCCGCTCTTGGCTGAACTTGAAGCATCCATGGACCGGACGGCTGCCTTGCTGCCTTATCTTCGTGACAGCGGCCTGCTGGCCAACGTGTTCACGATGGGTCTTCCGGCCGTCCACAGGCAGGTCCTGTCCGGCCTGCATCCAGAAAAACTGTAATATCCTGCTGGTTGGCAGGATCCGGGAAAGGAAAAGGATCATGGCAAAATCACCCTATGAAGTGCTGGGCGTCAGCACGATGGCAACAGCCGATGAAATCAAGCGTGCCTATCGTAAATTGGTCAAGCAATACCACCCGGATCATTATAAGAACCATCCACTGGAAGATCTTGCTAAAGAAAAAATGCAGGAAATAAACGATGCCTATGATCAACTGACAAATCCCGGAAAACAATCTGCCTGGCAGAACCAGAATACCAATACATCTGACCCGGATCAGGCCAGACGTCAATGGCAACAGCAGCAACAACAACAACAACAATGGCAACAACAACGGCAGGGACCGTATTACAGCCAGGGCGGCCTGTGCGGTTCAGATTTGTGCCAGTCGCTTGGCTGCCTGTGCTGTGCCGACTCATGCTGTGAATGTATGGGCGGTGATCTGTGTGGCTGCTGCTGACCCAGCCGGAGGGCGCAGCCGCTCTCGCGAAATCGCGTATGGCGGGATGACAGGTGCTCTGATCCTGCTGGCTCTGACAGCGTCTGCCTGGTTGCCGACCGCTGATCTGGCCCTTTTATCAATCACGTCTCTCGCACTTGCCATCGCCGTCATTGAGACTGGCCGGCGCAGCGCCTGGATCATCTACGCTGCGACCGGGCTGATCAGCCTGGCCTGGCCAGGCCTGGCATTCAGTTGGCCTTTCTTGATTTTTTTCGGTCCTTATCCACTGCTGCGGGCATCACTTGACAGCCGATTCACACCGACTATAGCCTGGCTGACCCGCATCCTGACAGGCCTGACGCTGACAGGACTGGCAATCGGATTTTTTGGCTTGTCAGTCGTGCGGGAAAATTCAGAACGGTTCGGCATCTGGCTCTGGGGTCTGCTGCCGGTCGGCAGCGTATTGGTGATCAGTCTGTACGATCTGGCTCTGGGCATGATGATTCATTTCTACGGCAAGCACCTGCGCAGGTCGAGATAAGTTTATCGCCGGGAACGGCGCTCCAGCAACACGAAGCGCACTAACCGGGAGAGTCTGAGCAAACGTCTGATCACCTGGTACAGCATGAGCAGACAGAGAAAAACCCCGCAGGCCATGATAACAAAAAACAGGTTCCGGTTGTTCTGCAAACTGTTAAGGAGCTGGTTCAGCACGGTGATGCTCGACAAAATCTGGCGGTCAGGACCAACATCAACTGCGATCACGGTGCCATCCTTGAGTTGAAACACGACTTGACCGACTGTCATGGATGACTCGATCGGGCGGTGATGCGGCCCGTATGACAGGTACTGAACAGTCTGCATCAGGAAGATGTCGTCGACAGGATGGACATACTGGACTGTCCGCTTGAACACCAGACCAAACGATTCACCGTCTGATGTCTCTTCCTGATAACCGGTGAAGAGCTCTCCTGCCTGCACCAATGATGTCTGAACATAGCTGCTTTCGATGGAGTTCGTCAAAGATAGAAGATCGCCAATCCGCTGGCCGGGGTTGCCGTCAGCAGCGACTATGATCACATTGAAGTCATTAATTCTGCCTACTGCCACTGAATAAGCCCGCTCTCGTCTTTCACAGTAAAAAGCGCCGGTGATGCGATTTTCCGAAAGTGTCCAGATAGCCTGTAAACTGCTCTTCATGGGGACAAGTGTATCACCTGATAATACCAGGTATTCGCTGTCCTTGCGGATGACATTGGCAAAAGTCTGGTTGTTCATGGCTACGGCAACCAGTCGGGCCATGTCGCTGACAGTGGTGTATTGCCTTGGCTTTGGCGTGATGATAAGGTCTTCAGCGTTTTCGCCCGACTGGTCACCGGGATCGATCGGCGGGTCTTCATAGACAGGATCGCCCGTGCTGTTAAGAAAAACGGTGTTACTGAGCTCAAGCGCGTCTGCCCTGGCATTCATCAGCTCGACAAAGCGTTCTTCAACGTTGCTGATCTGCTCGGCGATCGCCAGCGCAGCAGCGTTTGAATCATAAAAGACAAGTCGCAACAACAAGTATTCAAAGGGATACTTATCGCCGGTCTGTAAGATCAGACCGTCACCTGTCGACTCTTTCGCGGCAGCTAATGCTGCGACGTTGCTGATCGTGATTGGTGTGTCCAGCGGCAGACGTTCACAAGCTAATAGGGCTGTCATGATTTTGGAAGCAGCCGGAATGGGCAGCCGGGTCTCCGTGTTTTTGGCATACAGACGGCGCGATCGGCCTGTATCGATGACAATGGCCGACGATGCCGACAGGGGTACATCAAGTGGCGGCTGATACGTCGCCTGCGCCTGAATTTCATTTGCTGTGACAGGTCCTGTCAGCAAAAGAAGGCAACACAATACAAGGATCAGCAAGACCCCCGTCTGGTGTGCAGCTCTGTACCAGCCTGATCGGCGAACAATCACAAATGTCCGCTCCCTTCGTACTTGTCGGCAATCCTGTTATCTTTATTGCGATGCAGAAGTGCCTGGCCTTTATCTTACCATATTCTACGCATTCATAGAATGTCTGACATAAGATTGCTTATACCGGTCTCATGATCCGGTAAGCAGTAATAAATTCATGAAAAAAACAACATAATGATTCGAAAAAGCAACGAAAATATTGATTTATGTGTGTAAGTCCGATAAAATAGCATATGCTTATTTCTTCATCTGTTTTTATTTATATGACGGCATCGTGGTAATTGGGGAAAGGAGCAGTGCATGCCTGACTACTTATTCAATGCAAAGTTGCTTGATAAAATAAACCATGAAACAGCCATCCTGCCACCGGCAATTTCCTTTCATTGTGAGCAGATACAGGTCAGTACAAGCGCCGATCTGATTGATTCATTAACTCAGCTGGCCCACAAAGACGCGTACCGCCTGGTGATTCCCCTGAACAGCACGGAATCCCTCATGATCGACGGATGGTTGTTTGTCTGCCAGGCAGGACAGGCTCTGCTCATGGCTCCAGGCCAGTACAGCCTGTATCCGGGCGCCCCGTATTGTGCGGCCCCGGACAATTCGGCGAGGATTATTATCCTGGTTTATAATCAGGCAATCATGGAGCATCTGAGAGAGAACGCCGGACACGATGATAAATATGCCGATCCGAAAGCCGTTGCTGCCCGTTTATTGGCGTGCAATCCTTGTCAGATCTGCCGTAAAGCACTTTATGCATTGCTCGATGCCTGCAATGACCGCCGCCCCGGCTGTCAGAAAGCCATCTGCCTGCAAGCCCAGGCAATCGCCCTCGAGATCTGGCGCAACGATTGTTCGGCTTCCGTTCAGGGACAGCAGAGCATGCTGATGGAGGAACAGCCGGACGCCCTGGCTGAAAACTACAAGTTTATGCAAAGGAATCTGCACGAACCACTGTCACTCGACCAGTTGGCAGAGATGGCCGGCTTGTCCAAAACGCACTATATACGGCTTTTTAACCGGCGATTCGGCAAAAGCCCTTATCAGATGTTGACATTGATGCGACTGCAAGAAGCCAAGATACTGCTGGAAAAATGCGATCTACCAATCGCCGAGATCT
>JAWSUP010000315.1:0-5272 GCA_033549405.1 Bacillota bacterium
CTGGAACAGAATTATCGATCGACCGGCAATGTGCTCAAGGCAGCCAATGCCGTCATCGGCCACAACCAGGGTCGCAAGAAAAAGGTCTTGTGGACACAAAGCGAGGACGGCGAAAAAATCACATTTCTGAGGGTTGAGAACCAAAATGAGGAAGGCCGCTACATCGCCAGGGAGATTGAACGCCAGGTCGCTGCACTGGGCCAGAAAGACTATCGGGACTTTGCGGTTCTTTACCGGCTCAACGCGCTGTCGCGCACCGTTGAGCAAGCTTTACGCGAGCAGGGGATACCCTATCGCATATATGGCGGAACCCGTTTCTACGACCGCAAAGAAATCAAGGATGTGCTGGCCTACCTGCGCCTGATCGTCATGCCCGGCGACGACCTGTCGTTTGACCGGATCATCAATACGCCGCGAAGGGGAATCGGCGCCGCAAGCACTGAGATACTTGCCCTGATCGCCGGACGTGAAGGGCTGGCGCAGCTTGAGGTTTGCGCCCGTGCCGATTCATACCCGGAATTGCAACGACTGTCAGGGCGCCTGATGGCATTTGCCCAGCTGATCAGCCGGCTCAGTGATGGCTTGTACGAAGAGAATAGGACCTTTGATCAATATCTCGACTGGGTCGAGTCAGAAACAGGGCTGATTCAGGAGCTTCTGGACCAGCAGCAAAAAGCAGGCAGGAGCGAGACGGTTGACCGGATCGAGAACCTCAAGGAACTTTTATCTGATGCAGTCGAGTTTGAGAACCAGATCCAGCAGATGCAGCAACAGGCGTCAACCGAAGAACTGCAGCCGGAAGACGAAGTGTTGCTGGCACAGGACTTGCCCGGAATCCTGCGGGCTTTTCTGGAACGCGCCGCCCTCTACAGCGAGATGGACCAGGATAGCGGCCAGGACAATGTCGTGCGCCTTCTGACCATTCACAGCGCCAAAGGACTCGAGTTTGATACAGTTTTTCTTGTCGGTGCAGAAGAAGGTCTGTTTCCCGGTTACCGGTCGATGGGCAGCCAGGAAGAATACGAAGAAGAACGGCGGCTGGCCTACGTGGCCATGACGCGCGCGCGCAACAAACTTGTGATCACGACAGCCCGGACCCGGCTGGTATTCGGACAGACCCAGCGCTATATCATCTCTCCTTTTGTCCGTGAAATTCCCGATCCGTACATTGAATCAATCGGCGATTCCCATCGCGGCGACGCCGGACGCTATCAGGCGGATGAAACCGGTATGGGGCGGCGGGAACGCACAGATACCTGGGCTGGCAGCCATGGCGGACAAACCGGTCGCATCCGTTTCCCCGGAGCGCCGGATCCAGTCAAACAGAAAACAGCTGCGGTAGGCCAAGTGCAACCGGCCGGTTCCGGATCTGTCAATTTTTCAGCAGGAGACAGGGTGAAACATCCGCGTTTTGGCACAGGGAAAGTTGTGTCTGCCGACCCGGTGGCCGGCGACGCCATCCTGCTGATCGATTTTGGATCAGCGGGACGCAAAAGGCTGCTGGCACGCATGGCAAACCTGACGAAACTGAAATAGAAAAACCTTTAAATGCGCTTCTCCGGATCTGAATGCACCTGGTAATTGGCGCCGCGGTCGACAACTTCAGCGATATTGCGGCAATGGTCGGATATGCGCTCGACCGTGTGAATCAGCTCGAGAAAAATGACAGTTGACTGCGGGTTGCAGGTGCCGTTGTTCAGTCGCTCAATATGGCTGTCACGCAATTTTTCCTCCAGCTTGTCAACCTGGTCTTCGTTCAGGATGATTCGCCTGGCGATGACCAGGTCAGTATTGCGCAATGCCTCGATGCTGTCCTTGACCATCTGTTCGACCACGCCGAAAGCATGATCCAGATCCGCTTGCGCAGCCTCTGAGAAAACCAGGCCGGCATCCTTCATCTGCAGTGCGTTGTCGCAGACATTGCTGCAATAATCGCCGATCCGCTCGATGTCATTGGCTGCGTGCATCAGGGCGGCAATTCTGGAAGAACTGGCCTCCGTCATGCTGGCTGCCGTGATAATGCTGGACAGATAACGCACAACTTCATTTTCCAAATAGTCGAGTGTATCCTCGTTGGAAAAAATCTTTGTTTCCAATTCATGACTGTAGGCCTTGATCACCTGGTGGCTGTCCTGGGTCATCTGCATGGCAATTTCTGTCATGCGAGCCAATTCTTTGGTTGCCAGATCGATCGCGATGGCAGGGTTGTTGACTACTTTGTAGTCTATGTAGGCCAGTTTCTTTTCAACAACAGGATCTTCACCCGGCACGACGAATCTGACAATTTTAGCCATCAGCCAGACGAACGGGAGCCAGACGATCGTATTGACCAGATTAAAGACTGTGTGCGAGATGGCGATACTCTCACGCATGTATTGGGCGATCGGCGTCATCATGCTTGCAAGGCCGGTGTTGCTGTCAGCGATCAGGCTATGGCCGATCAGACCGAGCAAGTTGTTGACCATCCAGGTATAGGGACGAAGCAGCAGCATGAATAGCACCGAACCGACTATATTGAAGATCGTATGGGCAGCGGCGGCACGTTTGGCGACCCGTGATGCTCCGATAGAAGCCAGAATGGCCGTTATCGTCGTACCGATATTGCTGCCGAACAGAATCGGGATCGCCTGGTAGAGTGATATAAGCGGTGTCCCGACCGTATCGACTGGTGTGCTGGCCAATGCCTGAAGCACGCCGATTGAAGCAGAAGAACTTTGCACGACCATCGTTGTAACGGCCCCAACCAGGAGCCCCAACACAGGTGTATCCTTGATTTGCATCATCAGGTCGGCGAATTCCTGGCTTTTTGACAGGGGTTTCATGGCCGCGCTCATGCTGTTCAGACCGACAAAAAGAGCGCCAAAGGCGAAAATGATCTGTCCGACATAACGCACTTTCGGTTTCTTGATGACAAACATCATGACGAATCCGACAGCTACGAACAGCCAGGCAAACTCATCAATTTTCGCGGCAACGATCCAGGCCGTCATTGTCGTGCCGATATTGGCCCCCATGATCACGCCGATGGCCTGGGTCAGTGACATCAGGCCGGCGCCGGTAAAGCCGATAACCATAACGGTTGTTGCAGAAGAACTCTGCATGATCATCGTGACCAGGGCGCCAACGATGACACCCCGCAAGGGCGTGCTGGTCAGCATGGCCAGGAAATTGCGCATTTTATCTCCTGCCGTCTTTTGCAGACCTTCGCCCATCTGCTGCATGCCGTAGATGAACAATGCCAATCCACCGAGCAATGCAAATATTGTTTTGATATCCATTGAAGACTCCTTTGTCTTGAACGGCCCCTGGCCGTCTTATCTTCTCATTCATGCATACACGCCCATTGTACTGAATTTATGCAGGTAACACAACATAATAATCCAAAGCTCTTCATGTTCCCAATTTGGATAAAACCAACATGGCATAAAGTTCTGAATGTGATGAGAGGAGCCAGCTTGAATCTGACGGCAGAACAGTCTCCTGAGTCGTGATATAATGTTGTTGAGTACTTTAATGCCAACAGCTGAAGTATGACAGGATGAGGTGACCGCCGGTGGACATGATAGAAGAACCCAGGCTGCTCAGGGAAGAACTGGAAAAAAGTCTCAGTCCATATGCCATCCGCAGTGCGGACAGCAAAGGGCGTATGATTGACGAACCGCCCTGTTCTGTCAGAACCTGTTTTGAACGAGATGTGGGTCGGATCATCTTTTCCATGGATTTTCGCCGGATGCGCCACAAAACACAAGTTTTCTTCAATCCCCAGAACGACCATATCTGCACCCGCATGGAACATGTCATTTCAGTCAATTATATCGCCAACACCATCGGGCGCGTCCTCGGCCTGAATGCTGATCTGATCCAGGCGATCGCACTCGGTCACGATCTGGGTCATGCGCCGTTTGGCCACAGTGGTGAAAGAACGCTGGACAGCTGCCTGAAACAGCACGATGACCAGGCGTTTTTTCAACATGAAGTGCATAGTCTGCGCGTGGTTGACCAACTGGCCACCCATCATGGCCGGCCTGGGCTGAACCTGACGTTTGAGGTGCGAGACGGCATCGCCAGCCACTGCGGCGAGACGTTTGACGAATATGTCCTCGAACCGGACCGGGCCAAACAGCCGGACGATCTCGCGGAATCAGCCCAGGGTCATGGCAGACCGGCAACCCTGGAGGGCTGTGTCGTCAGGATTGTCGATAAAATCGCCTATGTTGGCCGCGATATCGAAGATGCGGTCCGGGCCGGCATCATGGAGTTTGAGGATCTGCCGGAGGCGATCCAATCTTCATTAGGCCGGACCAACGGTGAGATCATCAATACGCTGGTCACGGACATCATCCGCAACAGTTATGGCCAGGATGCCATTATCCTCAGTCGCGAACGCGGAGACAGCATGGAAGAGCTTCTGCAGGAGAATGTGGCGCGCATCTATAGCTCTGACAAAATCAAACGCTATGAGAAAATGGCAAAAAACGTCATTGAAGGTCTGTTTGACGCCATGATCCCTTTGACAGCCGACCCGGAAAAACTGGCTGCCAGCGACAATCGCGTTCTGCGCAACTTTTGCCGCTACATACTTGAGCGTCATGAATCACTCAAACAAATCGGACCACAACAGGTGGTCGATTACATTGCAGGTATGACCGATTCATTTGCCACAAAGTGCTTCGAAGAATTGTACTGGTTCTAAATCGACCTGACTGTTTGACACAGTGACCGAAAGGAGAACAGACTGATTATGAGTCATCATTTCCTGGCCATGATGCATCGCATGCGCTATATCAACCGCTGGAGTCTCATGCGCAACACCCAGTCCGAGAACATCCAGGAGCACTCGCTCCAGGTGGCCATGATCGCCCACGCTCTGACAGAAATCAGGCTATCCTGCTTTGCAGCCGGCCGACCGGCTGTCGACCGGGCTCAGGTCATTCTCCTGGCGCTGTATCACGACGCCGGCGAGATATTGACCGGCGACATGCCGACACCTGTCAAATATGCCAATCCGGCTATCCGCGACGCATATAAAGCTGTGGAGACTGTCGCTGCAGAAAAGCTGCTTTCCATGTTGCCGGACGAACTGGAACCTGCATACCGGTCGCTTTTTTTACCAGACCTGACCGACCTGCCGACAGCTGAGGCCATGAAACTGGTCAAGGCTGCCGACCGGATCAGTGCGTTCATCAAATGCCTGGATGAAGAAAAGGCCGGAAACAGCGAGTTCAGGCAGGCCAGACAAGCGGTTCAGGCAACACTCGAACCTGTTGCGGCT
>JAWSUP010000316.1:0-5238 GCA_033549405.1 Bacillota bacterium
GTGCTGGTGAAAGCGATGCCTTCGCTGCTGACCCTGGGCAGGAAATACTCGACGAAATCCGGGTTGTTCTTCAGCTTGCTGCTCTTGGTGTAGCGGTAGAGGCTGCCGAGGAAGTCGCCGGGGACGATGCCGGTCTCGAACTGGTCCAGGGCGTAGGGTGTAAAGCCGGCCACTGCGCCGAAAGCCTGGTAGGCGCAGTGGGCGCCACGCGCCGTCCAGTGGTGATCGGTCCGGAAATACAGGTAATCCTGCCAGTTGGCAGTCAGATATGAATAAGCATCAACTGTGCGAATAGCGCTATCCAGCCGGCCGTAAATGCTGGCGATGGCATTGACCTGCGAACTTGACCCGTCATGGTATGAGTCTGGCGAGTAGAATTCGAGCGCAGTCGGCGCGACCAGACTGTAGACCTGCGCCGCAGGCACTTTGCTCTGCAGGCGGTTGACCAGTTTGACATAGCGTTCGCTTCTGCTTTCACTGAAATAAAAGAGCTCCATGGCGCGGTTGTCGATGATGATGACACCGGAAATGGTTTCGACTTTTCCGGTGGCGCCCGGTGTTGGTCCTTGCGTCGGTATAGGCGTCGCAGTAGGCTTGACAGGCAGCGTCGGCAGGGGTGTCGCTGTGGGTGGCTGTGTCGATGGCCCTGTCTGTGTCGCTGCGCTTGTTGGCACAGGGGTTGGCGATGCGCCTTCGGTTGGTGTCGGCAGGATGACTTTGTCATCCGGATCGGGTTCAAGCCTTTCCCCTTCGCCCAGATCGATCTCACCATCCGGTCCCTGGATAAGCTCAACATCGCCTGCAAACGGCTTTTGGATCAGTTCCGTAAGCTGACGGTTCACGCCGATGAAGAAACTGCGAAAAGGGAACTGGTCTGAGAAAAAATCTTCGAACGTCCGCGTAAACTGGCCACTTGTCAAGCCTTTCCAGGTGATGGCAGGCATCTGCTGGAGCGTCCTGTTTTCATCGACTGAAATAGCCTGCACCGGCCAGAACAGATTGACCACCGTCAGCATATATAGTGGGATGAGCACAAGGGCGACCATGGCCATGTGATCTTTTTTCATAGCAAAGCCCTCCTAAAAACGAAAATACAGAAATGGATTGTAGGTCGATCCGACCAGCGAGGCAGTGCAGATAAATAGAAGCACGAACTGAAAACTGGTGGCGACCACCGTGATGAGGCGTCGTCTTTCGCCGTTCTGCTGCAATTGGATCAGCTGCCTGCTCATCCGGGCCGCCAGTGGTGTCGCCGCAAAAAAGGCGATGGCAAAAAAGAGAATGTTTTCACGCAAGAGCATGCCGCCCTGCAAGCTCCAGGCCACCTGTCCGGAAAAGCCGAACATCAGGCGCAGCATATGGAAAATGCTGCCGGCGTCGGTGAAATAGAAGAAGACCCAGCCGAGCAGGACAACAAACAAGGTATAAGTGTGGGCAAACACGGCGGGGATCTTTTGCAGCACCTTGCCGAGGAATTTTTTTTCAATAAACAAAAGGACAAAGAAATAAAGGCCCCAGATGATGAAGTTCCAGCTGGCGCCATGCCAGAGCCCGGTCAACCCCCAGACGATCAGCATATTGCGCACCTGATTGCGCCGGTTACCGCCCAGCGGGATGTAGACATAATCGCGAAAAAATGTAGACAAAGAAATATGCCAGCGTCTCCAGAAGTCGGTAATTGAGTTTGCCGTGTAGGGATAGTTGAAATTTTCTTTAAAGTGGAAACCAAACATGTGTCCCAGGCCGATAGCCATATCGGAATAACCGGAGAAGTCAAAGTAGATCTGCAGGGCAAAAGCCAGGATTCCGGTCCAGGCCTCGACGACACTCAAAGATTCCAGACCGCCTGCGATCGTTTTTGCGACAATCTGACCGGCATAATTGGCGATCAGGACTTTCTTGCCCAGGCCGATGAGGAAGCGGCTGATGCCCCTGGAAAAACCGCTCCAGGTCATTTTGCGTTTGTCGATCTGCTCGGCAATATCGGCGTAGCGTACGATCGGGCCGGCGATGAGCTGTGGGAACAACGCTTCGTACAGCAGGAAATTGATGCGTGACTTCTGTACACGTGTGTTGCCCCTGTATAAGTCGATGGCATAAGTCAGGGTTTGAAAGGTATAAAACGAGATGCCGATCGGCAGGCTGAAGCGAGGAATCGGCCAGTCTAAACCGGTCAGGGCGTTGACGTTTTCTACAACAAACCCCAGATATTTGAAGACACCCAGCGATGACAAGGCAGCGACAATAGCAAGAACCAGAAAAAGTTTCGATCGGGGTGTTCCGCGATAACGGTCGATCTGCAGGCCGGCCCAGTGGATGAAAAAACCTGTCAGGATCATCAGGACAACCCAGATCGGCTCCCCCCAGGCATAAAAAAACAGCGAAAAGCAGAGCAGGATCAGATTTTTTGACCGCATACTGCCGGCAGCCAGATAGCAGAGCAGGCAGGCTGGCAAGAAAGCGTATAGAAAAACCAGACTTGAAAAAACCATGGGTGCACTATACTCCTTTTACGTCGTGACAACAAGTGTCCAAAAGGTACAAGCAAGTTGTCAATATCTTTTAATATACTTGCAAAAGAACTCCTTTACAATGGATACATCCTAAATTTGCCGTTCAGGTTGCTGTTCAGGTGGCGGGAAATGTAATATAATGGGGACAATCATTTGACAGGCAAAGGAGCAACCGGAGTGAAGAGTAAAATCAGGGCGATTACCTATGGCGGTATCCTGTCGGCAGTAATTCTGCTGGCAACTTACATTATCAAGTTTCCCATTCCCGGCGGTTATGGCTATATCAATTTTGGTGACGGCGCCATTTTTGCCGCCGCTGTCGTGCTTGGTCCATTTGCCGCCATATGTGCCGCGTTGGGGTCCGTATTGGCTGATCTGCTGGCCGGTTTTCCGCACTACATGCTCCCGACGTTTCTCATCAAGGGCGTCATGGGTCTGATAGCCGGTTTTGTCTTCTATAAGTTCCCGACCATGAAATGGCCCGGTCAATTGCTTTTGTTTGCTGTTTGTGAAGTGATCATGGTCGGTGGATATTTTGTCGCAGAAATTTTCATGTATGGTCTCGCGGCTGCGGTCGGAACACTGATCTTCAATACACTGCAAGGCTTGGCCGGCATAGCGACAGGCCTGGCGATCGTGCCGCTGTCACGCCGGATCAAAATCTGAAGACACCTTCACGCAACCGGATTTGATTGACGAGCCAACCAGGGGGAAAAACGTGACCGATCATTCGGAACGACAACTGGAAGACCCGGAGCGCCTGTGCGTATTAAACGCCCAAGCCGGTGACGTTGATGCGTTTTCCGAACTGGTGGAGCGTTATTCTGGTCGAATTTTCAGCGCCTGCTTTAGTTTTCTCGGCAACCGCCAGGACGCTGAAGACTGTGTACAGGATACGTTCATCAAGGCCTGGCGTGCAATTGGCGATTATAATTTTATGGCGTCTTTTTATACCTGGCTCTATCGTATCTCTGTCAACGCCTGTCTTGATTATCGGCGCAAAACGTCACGCCAGCCGACGCTGTCGCTCGATGAAACCATTGAGACAGATGACAGCCAGGTTGTTTTTCAGATAGCGGATGATGCGCCGCTGCCGGATCTGCTGGTGGAAACAAATGAATTGCGCAGCTTGATCCGCGAGGAAATTTCTGCTTTACCACCCATGATGCGCCAGATCATCGTCCTGAGAGATCTGGAAGGACTCAGCTACCATGAACTGGCCGATCTGCTCGACCTTTCGGAAGGAACTGTTAAATCGCGTCTGTCCAGGGCCAGGCAACAATTGATGCAGAGAATCAGCAAAAGAGATAAAAATCACGGAACAATCAACAGACAGTCTGCGTCTAACAGATAACAGTTCCTATACTGACGACTACTGAAAGGAGGTTACTGCATCATGACAAAAAAGTGCACCATTGATGAATCGATGCTGGTCGATTACCTGGATAATACCCTGAATGCCAGAGAGAGGTACGACCTTGAGTTACACTTGTCGCAATGCGAAACCTGCCGAAAAAAAGTTGATTCACAAAAATCATGGTTAGGTCTGGTCACACAAAGCAGCATTGCCGCTGATCCAGCCCATATTGCAAGTGTATCGACACTCAACAACCTGAAAAACAGGATCATGGATGAGATAGGGCAAGAAGAGAAAAAGGCAAGCGCCAAAAAGGCGAGAAATTTCTGGCACAGACCGACCTTCTGGCTCCAGACAGCAGGTGTTGCGGCAGCCGCACTCGTGCTTGTCCTGGCCATGCCGCTTTTGCTCGATGTATGGCAGAGCACGCGATCAAACAGTGAAGCCGGTTACGCAGACAACCTTACAGCCACTACCACAGGCGCAACTGTCGCCGCTATGAAAATAATAGACAGTGAAGATAAAAGAGGTACAACAACCGGCGATGGTTGGACAGTTTTTAAAGGTTCTCTGGCAGAGCTTCCTTCGATGGGTTGCTTTTTTATCGCCAGCGATTGTGGTGCGCCGTCGTCTGAAAAATCCGATGAAACCTCTGCCGGCGATGCAACCGGCGAAACAACGACGCTACAACAGTCCCAGGAAATGACGGCAGCTAATTTCTTTTTGTCTTCAAACCGTAAACTTAACGCTGAAGGTCAAGCGTTGCTCGATTTGCTTAACCAGGCTGAAAAGCTGCGCATCATGACTAATTTTGATCAACCTGACAACGTCTTTATCCTGGCCGCTTTTAATGTCAATCAGGTTGATTCCTATGCAGAACAATTGAAACTGGCTTTACAGACTTGCCAAAACCCGATCGAAATTGAGATAATCAGGAGTGTTGAACTGTCCCTGAAACTGGAAAGACTTGAAGCTGGACTTTATGGCCGTGTCTTTTCAGAATCGCCCGGGACAGAAATATCCTGGATCTTGATTTTGATTGGGGCGTGATGAATTGTCCGAACACAACCTGCTTCTGCTTGACGGTAACAGCCTGATCAATCGGGCTTTCTACGGCCTGTTCGGCCGACACAATCTGACAGCGCCCGACGGAACTCCGACTGGGGCGCTGTTTGCGTTTTTCAACATGTACTTGAAGCTGATCGACGATGTGAAACCAACGCATGTTGTCGCTGCCTTTGACCGTAAGGAACCAACGTTCAGGCACAAGCTTTTTGATGCGTACAAGGGAACACGCAAGCCGATGCCGGACGAACTGGCTGCGCAGATACCTCTTTTGAAAGACCTGTTAAAGGATTTTGGTGTTTG
>JAWSUP010000317.1:0-5220 GCA_033549405.1 Bacillota bacterium
CCAAGGCCGGAAAATGTAACGATCCAGCCTCTGTGTTTCAAATGTTGCGTCGTGCTTCTCGATTCGTGTGTCATAAACGGCACCCGTTCTTGTCAAGCCGGCGTTATTTTCAAGGTTTTGCCTGGCGATGGAATCTGTTCGACAGCCATCTCGAGACTGTTTGTAATCATTATTGTACATGATAAGCAACACTGCTGGCAACGAGCAATTTACTTAAGCACTGAAGGGATAGCGGGAACGTCATTATGAATCAAAGTTGATTTTCATTGAAACGATTTCCGCCTGGCTGGCGATCCGCCAGGGCGGTCCCCAGGTGCCGACGC
This sequence comes from Bacillota bacterium, assembly GCA_033549405.1. GTDB lineage: Bacteria > Bacillota > Clostridia > Saccharofermentanales > UBA5734 > JAAYBY01. The sequence continues at coordinate 324 of JAWSUP010000317.1, forward strand.
CCGATGTGACGACTGTTTGTAAGTCGCCAAACCGCCAATACCCATAACCATTCTCATACACAGCCCGAACGATCAGATTTCCCGGGAAGATCTGGCCATTGTGGGCGTGACCGCTGACCAAAAGATCGACTGGTGTGTCTTTTGCATCAGCAATGCCAAATGGCGAGTGATCCAGAAGGATGATCGGCCTTGATCGGTCAACAGCGACCAGGAGCTTGTCAAGCGGCCGGCGGTCCCCCTGGTCGCCGATCGGCGAGATGTCAAGCCGGCCTGCCACGACTATGCCTGCAAACTGCACCATCTCATCGCGCAACACCTGGATGCCGGCTTTTTCCAGGAAGCGCAGCATCTCCCCCAGATCTTCGCCTGCGTCATGATTGCCCAGGCAGGCATAGACGCCGTACTTCGCTTGCAGCCGCCCCAGTTCAGTCCAGGCAGCCCGCGGATCAGCCAGGGCTTCATAATCACTGTCGAACAGGTCGCCGGCCAGCAAGATCAGATCCGGTTCGTTATCGTTAACAGCAGTGACAAAACGCTGCAGGCGCCGCGCGTCCATCACCAGTCCCAGGTGCAGGTCGGATGCCAAGATAACCTTCAGGCTATTGACATCAGCCGATTTGCTGATCTGGATTTCCAGGTTGACCTGGCGGATCTGGCGGGCGTTCCAACTGCCATATAACCCGAGGGCTGCAATCAGCAAGACAGCAACCGTTCCTGTGAGCAGACCACAACTGGTGGACAACCTGGGGACTGATCCTTTTTTGTAATAGATCCGCTTGTATAGATGACGGACCAGGCGGGTCAGATCGATCAAAAGGATCATCATCAGCGCATAAGCAAAGACGCCCAGCCAGTGGTTCCTGATATGGCCGACAATGCGTCCCGCGCCGCTCATCGGCAGCAAGCGCTCAACAAAAACTGATGAAGCCACCGCAACATACAACGGCCAGAACACAAAGCCGCACCAGTGAGGCAGAAACAGGCGCAACCATTGCCAGATGCGCCATCCAAGATAAAAGCAGATAAGCCCATAGATCGGAATAACCAGTAATAACCATGTCATAACAGTCACCTAACCTCGATTAAGCCTCTCAAACCAAATACGCTTCTGGGTCCAGTCCGCAATCCCGACCAATCTGCTCCAGCTCACGCCAGGTTTTTTCATTGACAGGGATGCCCTGCCCTCTGATCAGCAGACAACGCTCCAGCTCTTTTTCACCATGTGTGTAGATGCGTTCTTGACCGACTGCCCTGGCAGATGCGCGCAGTTCCCTGAGGTAGGACGAAAAGTTTGCGCGTATTTCCTGCTTGTGGCCGAACAGGCCGTAGTCGATTGCCCAGAAACAATGGGAAATGTCGGCTGTCGGTGCCACACTCGACAGATGGTTGGCTGTCGGTCCTCCGGCCATTATTCCTGTGAACAGCTCACAGATCAAGGCCAGGCCATAACCTTTGTGGCCACCGAGCAGCTCCCCTACTCCACCCAGCGGCAGAATGCCACCGCCCCGGCGGTTGATAATGTTGTCCAGTACCAGCGATGCGTCTGGTGTCACGTCACCCTGGGCATCTAAAGCCCAGCCTGCAGGCAGTGGTGCGTCCTTTTTCCGATGCACTTCGATCTTGCCGCGCGTCACGACCGTCGTAGACGCATCAAACAAAAACGGAATCGGGTCTGCCGGCATGGCAACGGCGATCGGATCCGTTCCCAGCATGGCCTTGCGCCCGAAAGTCGGCACCATGATGGCCTCTGTATTGGTCATGCTGATACCGATCAGGTCACGGTCACAGGCCATTTTTGTATAGTAGCCGGCAATACCGAAATGGTTTGAGTTGCGCACGGCCACCAGGCCGATGCCGGATTGTTCCGCCTTGCCGATTGCCAGTTGCATGGCCTGAACACCCACAAGCTGCCCCATGGCCTGACGGGCGTCGATTACAGCCGAAACCGCTGTTTCATGGACAATCTCAGGTTCGGCGCCAATAACCACCATACCCCGGCGGATCTCGTCGTGGTAGCGCACCAGGCGCTGTATACCGTGCGACTCAATACCGTACAGATCTGCCTGCAGGAGCACATCCGTGATCGCCTCTGACTGTTCTGCAGAAAAGCCATAGGAAGTAAAGACTTTCTGGCAAAACCGGGACAGCAGGCCATATTGAATGCGCAATTGATCCATCGTATTGTTCCTCCCCGCTTCCGCTCAGAAGCAGCAGCATCGGCATCGCGAATTGTTCTCATTGTATCACAAGAGGTTGACATGTGCAGAGCGAATCGGCTGCATGGACAAGATTGACAGATCGTGACTGATTGATAAAATAAAGATATATTAATATCCAGTCTTGTTTCGGTGCAACTTGACAACTGAACAGACTAAGGGATGCGACGATCGTCTGATTCTATCTGGACGCTTGATCAGACAGGAGCGAATAGCGTAACCGGCCTATGGCCGGTTTTTTTGTTTTTGTACATCCGAATATATCCTGCGGATTGGCAAATGCAACTTCGGTATTGGCTCCTTATCCAAAGCTTCAACCCTCGATACAGTCTTTTCGCACGCATCCCAGTATGCATCTGTTCCTGCCGTGCAGGGGCAGGATGTATTGTAATATGGCGGTTAAGCGGAGCGGACTTTTACCCCAAGCGGTGCGGCTCAAGCAGACCTGGATAAGCCGGGTATCTGGTTGCAGCAGCAACGAGAGACAGAAAGGAAGGTGATAAAATAATCAGATTAGATCTGCTGCAGCGACACGCAGACACAGGCGTGCAAAATGAACTGATTAGCAAAAACATCGAACGTACATACATCAGCTTGATGGATAAACTGTCAGCAGTGAAGTGAGAACGGCGACATCAGGGAATGTGACAGGATTAAAGGTTTACAGGCAATTGATAGCGGAGTTTTGTCTGCAACTGAACAATCCAGACCGACAGCACACGATCAACCGGTTTCTTGCTTCGATCCTCAGGCAAAACCGGGCTACTATTGAAAGGAGAAGCATCATGAAAAAAAGAAAATTGTTATCTCTGGCCCTGTCGCTGATTATCGTTCTTGTGTTTGGCTGTGGCGTATTAGCAGAGGGATATGACGGATCGATTGCATGGACCGGCCAGGGCACAGACAGTGATCCGGCTTGTGATAAAGTCGGTGACGGTCCGAGAACTATGGATGGCTGGATACATTGGATCCTGACCCAGTCAGAAGGTACGACCGCTGCCGATATTGTACTCGGTGGCACCGGTTCCGGCACTTATAGCCGATATGAACTGAACGGCGGAGCGTCGCACTTCTTCACCCCCTATTTTGATCTGGAGGGGCTTGAGGCAACCGTGCACTACATGGGAATGCTTGGTGACAATCCGCAACTAACCATCTCCGACTATTGTCCCGGCATGGATTACGAGGAACTGACCGTCAGCAAAACTGCCGTTACCGCTTACACGCGCACCCACTATTGGGACATCGACAAGACTGTTGACACCGAAAATGGATGGATGAAGGATGGTTATTCCAAGATCTGGCTCTACATCGACGGCAGCGGTGATGAAACAGCCACCTGGACAGTGGATGTAACCTATGATGGTTACGATGACAGTGACTGGAACGTATCAGGGTCGATTACCATCACCAACACCGGCACGCTCGACGCCGTCATCACAGATATCGCAGATGTGCTGGCAGGCGCACCGATCTGGATCGCATGTCCCGTGGCATTGCCATACACCCTTGCTGTCGGCCAGACCTTGGTCTGCACTTACAGTGAGGCCGGGTATGTCGAGGGCATCAACGAAGCGTCAATCACCACTGAAAGGGATGTGTATTCAGCATCCGCCGCAATTATCTGGGGAGATCCCACAACCGAAGTGAACAAGACAGTTCATATCAAAGACATCAGCGACCTCTTCGGCGAAGTGGCACTCGGCACAGTAACAGCGCCCAACAATGCCAAGTTCACCTATACGAAGGACTTTGCCTGGGCGGACTATGGTGCGGCTGGCAGCGGCAGTTACTTCTATGCAAACACAGCTATCATCGTTGAGACAGGGCAGGAAGCTGACGCAGGTTTGAAGGTCAATGTTCAGGGTTATGTCTATGAAACAGCATTCGCCAAAGGCGATCCAGCCATCGACTTCATTCCGACATTCAACCGCTGGGGCTGGACAAATCCGATCACAGAAGGCACCTATACCTGGGATCTGTGGGCTGGTGCAGCCCAATGTGACACCAGTAAGGGAACCCTGGTTGGTTCTGTCACTGTGGTCTACAGCGGAGGACAAGTCGATGTAACCTATAATATGAGCGCTCCTTACATGGTTGAGGAGACCCACGTCTATGCCGGCTATGAGATGTTCCCCAAATTGAAGGTCGGGAAAAAACTGGTCGACACAGTAGCCCCTGGCGCATACTACAATGAGGGTGGATTCGAAGACCAGGTGTATGTGATCGCTCATGCGGTCGTCGGCATGCCCGATCCAAATTTCGGCCCGTAGAATCATCAAGCATTGACAGTCATCGATTAAGAAACCGCTAGATCAAGCGGCATTCCGGTATAAGACGGGGTGCCGCCTTTTTATAGACATCCAGTTGTTGTCAGCCAAATAGCAACCATCTGCAACAGCCTTTTCAACAAACACATTGTATGAACAAATTGGAAACAACCATTACCAGATTATTGACATTTTATGACAAAGTGCTATGCTAAAGATATATTAATGTGCAGCCATATGAATCGTGTACTTTGAAATGAGAACAATATTCATGGATGCAAAGATGGTCTGATCGTATCTGGACGCTTGATCAGACAGGAGCAAACAGCGTAACCGGCCTTTGGCCGGTTTTTTTGTTTTGTGGCTATCGGGTTAACTCAGTATAGGTGATTGGACCGGAAGCAATGCAGC
>JAWSUP010000318.1:0-5204 GCA_033549405.1 Bacillota bacterium
CTGGTTGTTTGCCTCTTTCCTTGCCACAGAAAAACCTTTTCATATCCCTGTTGTGGTCAATATCGGCTTTTGCGGCGCCAGTTCAGAAAACGCAGTCGGTCAACTGGTGATGGCTGGCAAAGTGACTGATATGGATAGTGGCCGTGATTTTTATCCCGATATCCGGCGCGATGACAGTCTGCCCCTGGTTGTACTGCACTGCAGCAGCAGGCGAGTCACCATCGGCCAGGATCTGGCAGCGCAACCCGGTGAGCCGGTCTGGTGCGACATGGAGTCCGCCGGATTCATGGAAGCGGCTGGCCACTTTGTCACAGCCGACCGGATCCTGATCCTCAAAATTATCTCGGACCTCCTGGAACCAGGCCGACTCGACAAAAATCGTCTGCAACAGGCGATAATCGACCAGATGCCTGCCCTGACGCAGATTCTGAAAGTGGCCGCAGAAAGAAACGTCAACGACAGAGCACCCGTGTTGCCTGCAGAATTGGATGATGCCATCGCACATCTCATTCAAAAACACCGCTTTACCGCTGCCATGGGCAGGCAGCTGCAACAGGCCGTCAGACGATCTTATGTGTCAGGGAGGGATCCGTTGCCCGTGCTTCGCCTGGCCATGAACGAGACAATCAGGCAAAAAACAGAAGGGAAGCGATTGTTTGCCAGCATTCTCCAAAAACTCACTTCCTGAGCACCGTTTCAACGTCATCTATGTAGAAGCGGCCGCTTTCAGTTATGAGCTGACCCGTCAGGTCATAGGCAGATTGCCATCCTGCCCTGTTATTACGGTTCGGCACTACAAGGATGTCTTCAACCGGGCCAATCAGGATTCAGGCTGGCAGAAAGCCCATCAGTCACTGATCCTGGCAGTGAAAAGCAGCCCGTTTCTCTACGCTGGTCCCAGGATCTGCCAGAATTTCGGTTTTGATCGCTTCTTCTATGCCAATTTCATGCTCAATTGCCCTTTTGACTGCGCCTATTGCTATTTGCAGGGCATGTACCCTTCGGCGCATGTCGTCGCTTTCGTCAATCCGGACGATATTCTGGATGCGATCGACACCGTTTCACAGAACGAACCGGCCTACCTGGCCCTGTCGCATGATGCTGACCTGATGTCTTTTCATGGCATCATCCCCTATCTCGACCTCCTGGCGGACCGACTTGACGGGAGGCGGCATCTGATGGCGGAAGTGCGCACCAAGAGTGCCAACCGGGCCTATTATCTCTCCCACGAACCGACGCGCCAGCTCGTTTTCGCCTTCTCCCTGGCACCTGAAGCAGTTATTCGCAGCTATGAGCAGAAGACACCCTCCCTTGAGCATCGGCTGGCGGCTATCGAAACGGCATTGGACCGCGGTTTTTCCGTTCGCCTGTGCTTTGACCCGATCATCATCGATCCTGCAACGGATAATTGCTATCCGGCATTTTTCCGGACAATCTTCAACCGGATAGATCCGGATCGCATTCTGGATGTCAGTTATGGATTTTTCCGCATGCCGGAAACATTTTATCACCGCATCGCCAGACGGCGTCCCGATTTGATCCTTTATCACAGGGACTTTGAGCAGATCGACACAGTTATGACCTATTCAGAGAAAGACCGGCAGACAGTCACCGGAAACCATCTTGCGGTCATTGGCCGCTATGTTGATCCGGCCAGAATCTATCTGGTTTGACAACCGCATCTGCTGGTGTTTCTGGCCAGAGTACTGATTTTGTTCGATGGAAATGCAAAACCAATAAGCGCAATGAGGTATAAGAGGTGTAATATGTTGCAGTGGATCCAGCAAAAAGCCCGTCAGGCCGCAGCTTTTATCAAAGACTTTCTGGCAGCTGTCCAGGAGGACGACATCATTCCCTATGCGCATCAGCTGACGCTCAGCCTGATTCTGGCTTTTTTCCCTTTTATCATGTTCTTGTTCACCCTGGTCGGCTTTATCAACCTTGACTCGACCCTGATCCTGAACTCCGTAAAGCAGGCTTTGCCTGAATCTGTCCATCCTTTTTTGACAGATATCATTACCGATGTAGTCGACCAGCAGCGCAGCGGCCTCATGTCGTTTTCGATCATCCTGGCCATCTATGCAGCATCGGGCGGTTTCCGCGCTTTCATGAAGGGCAGCAACCGCGTCTCTGGCCTGAAAGAAAGCAGGCACTTCGTCAAACGATATATCTTGTCCATCATCTGGGTTATCCTGTTCGCCTTGACACTTGTCCTGGTCTTGCTGGTGATGGTCTTCGGCAGACAGATCATCGCTTTACTGGATGAATCATGGCCGGCGCTGGCGCTGACTCCTCTCACAAGTCCGCTCGGATATATTCTGCCTGTTTTATTCATAGCCACTATCCTGACCCTTTTCTTCATGTTCGGTCCATCTTTGCGAGTCCGCTTCAAACAGGCCATGCCCGGGGCTATCTTCACAACAATCACCTGGGTGTTGCTGACGCTCATTTTCCGGTTTTATGTCGATCAATTCGCCAATTATTCCAGGTTTTATGGTACCCTGGGCGCCTTGATCGCGCTGATGCTCTGGCTTCAGCTGATTTCTACCCTCCTGTTGCTCGGTGTTGAGGTTAATGCAGTTCTGCTGAGCCGACGCAATAACGACTGGTCCGGCGGATCGCAAAAGGTCTGAATGGCACCGATGCGATTGCATGGACAGCAATTCAAGGCGGTGCTATACTCAGTACGTGTGTAATCTACGTGGAGGTCGGAAGCCTTGAAAAAAATTGTAATCGCCGTTACCCTGTTTCTTGTGATCGGTCTGACAGCACTGATCGTACCCCTGTCGTTGCGTTTCGACACGGTTCAGTACGAGAAGGATATGCTGGCACATGTCATCAGCTGCAACGAAGGCGATCTCATCGCCGAATATGAAGGCCAGCGCACGCGTGTCCTGGGGCGCAATATCAGCAGAATCGCCTCAACCCTGTCACCTGCTGCCAGAAAACGACTCTTGTGGGAGCCAGCCATAGATCTTGAACAAGCAGCGGTCATCCGTTTCCCGGATGGCGCCGTTTTTACCATTGCAGAATCAGAAGCTGCAAAAGACCAAGCTTATGTCGTCTACCGCCACAAAGGTAGAAGCCGCTATTTTTCCATCACCGGTTATAACACATTCAGCTGGATCATCAGGGCAATCAGCCTCGAGGGCGTTTATAATGAAAATGAGCAACTGACGTCAGGTTCTTGATCTGGCCACTGTTGCCATTCACCCTTGTTTCATCATTTGAATAAATGCTGCCGACAGGTCCGGATCAAACTGGGCGCCGGCTTCTTCTGCAATGACCCGGAGTGCCTGTTCCTGGTTCATAGCTGGTTTTCCCATCGATCCCTGGGTCATTCGGTCAAACCCCTCGATCAGATGAATGATCCTTGCCAGCCTGGGTATCTCATCACCCGTCAGCCCCTTAGGGTATCCAGTCCCGTCCCAGTGTTCATGATGAGTTAAGATCGCTTCAGCGATATCGAGCGTATCGTCAAACGCGTTGAGTATCCGGTAGCCGACAGTCGCATGTTTTTTGACTTCATTATATTCGGCATCAGTGAAATTGTAATTCTTCTGCAGCAGCTCAGTACTTAGTGCTATTTTGCCTATATCGTGCAGATATGCCGCGTTTATCAGCTTTCTTTGCTCATCTTCTTTGAGATTCAGGAGTTTACCAAACTGAACAGCCAGCTTTGATACACGTTCGGCATGCGCTTTTTCGCGGCTGTTTTCGCCCATCAGACGCTCCTGAATAGTCTGGATTACTGAACTGTGCAGCTTACTGCGTTCAACGATTTTGCGGTCATACATCGCTTCCTCAGCATCTTTAATCACATCCAACAGTTTTTCATCGCCGGTGGTTTTTGTTGCGCATCCCATTGAGATACTGCCATGTATGCTCTGGACCTGCTCTCTGGCAAATTCGGCCTTGATCCGCTGCACGATCCTTTCGGTATCACAAAGGCTGGTTCTGGGTAACAGCAACATGAATTCGTCACCACCCCAGCGGGCGATAATATCATCGGAGCGACAAACTCTGGTCAGAACCTGGGCTATTTTCTGCAGCAATTCATCACCGGCTGCATGACCAAAAACATCATTTGTCAGTTTCAGGCCATTGACATCGCCGACAATGATCGACAACGGCAGATTTCGCTCTTTATCCAGCCTTTTCATTTCAGCTTCAAAGAAGTGCCGATTATAAAGACCGGTCAGCTGATCATAATAACTGAGCTGTTCAACTTTCATTCTCTGGGCCTTCTTCTCTGTCGCATCACGGAATACCAGTACAACACCAACTGTCTGCTGCCTGTTGTCTTTAATCGGTGCAGCACTATCCTCAAGATTGTAGTGCTGACCGCTGGCAGAAGTCAGGATGACATGGTTGCCCATCTCGCAAGTTTTATCCTTGGCCAGCACTTCAGCAATCGGGTCAATAATTTCCGTTTTGCCGTCTTCATGTGATATGACAAACACATCCCGGTAATGGCGTCCGATCGCCTCGATGCCATGCCAGCCGGTCAGTTCCTGTGCAACCTGGTTGAGCATGATCACCTTACCGTCATTGCCGACCACCAGCACACCGTCGCCGATCGACGTCAGGATCTGTAGATAACGGTTGCGTTCAAGAGCAAGAACATCCAGAGCTTCTTTACGTTTCACTGCATTCCAGATACCGCTCATCAAAACGGTCATGTTGTACACGTCATGTTCATCGTAATCTGATTTTTTGTTGGCAAAGCCGGTAACCGCCACAATTTTGCCATCAATGATGACTGGGATGGTCATAAACCGGATGAGGGCAACATGTCCGGGCGGGTAGCCTTTCTTTAGCGGATGTGGCTGAGCAAAATCATTTATTATGATCGGTTTGCGTTGACGGACCGCTTCACCCCAGATGCCGGTCTTTTTCAATGCGTAGACAGTCTGTGGATTAACAATCGAACACTCTGCCATGACGCCATTTGACCAGGAATTCAAGGTAAACTGCTCTTTATCCTCATCATACAAATAGATATAGCCAAACTGGCTTTCGGTTAATTTCAGGCACTCATTGAGCACATAATCAAGCTGTTCCTGAATGGACTCAAAAGTGCGGGCAAAAACGGCTGCCATGATCTGGGCGCGTTGCAGTGTGCTGGATTGTTTTTTCTCGTAATTATCCTTAGATGATGCTGAATGTAGAACTACACATTTGTTGACAGTTGCTCACGAACC
>JAWSUP010000319.1:0-5198 GCA_033549405.1 Bacillota bacterium
TCTAGTATCTTGCTGAGCATGCGTACCGTCGTGGTTTTGCCGTTGGTACCGGTCACCATAAAGACGCGGCGACCAGCGGTTAAGTCAGCCAGAAGACCGGGTGCGATCGATAAAGCCAGTTTGCCCGGAAAAGCTGTCGCACCACGCCCTGTAAAACGCAACAGACGGCTGGCCATCCGCCCGGCGGCGATCGCCAGGAAGGCTCGGACACGCTGCCAGGGGTGCATGGGGCGGACAAAACAGCTCCCGCTCATCTGATCAATCCTTCTTTTCTTCTATCAGCTGCAGGAAATCATCAAACAGATACTCTGAATCCTGAGGCCCTGGCGCCCCTTCCGGGTGATACTGAATGCTGATGATCGGCCTGTCTTTGTACCGCAGACCTTCGACCGATCCATCGTTCAGATGTATGTGGCTGACTTCTGCCACAGATGTATCCATGCTGTCATCGACGACGACATACCCGTGATTCTGGGATGTGATGGTGACGCGCCCTGTCTTCAGGTCCTTGACCGGATGATTGATGCCGCGGTGACCGTACTTCAACTTGCGCGTGCGGGCTCCGTAAGCGAGAGCCAGGAGCTGGTGGCCCAGGCAAATAGCCAGGATCGGCTTGTCTGACATGGCCAGGTGAAGCAGATTCGGCAGGATCTCATGGCAGTCGGTCGGATCGCCCGGACCGTTGGACAAAACGATACCGTCCGGGTTTATCGCGAGGATGTCCGCGAATGATGTATCCCAGGGAAAGACAGTTACATCACACCCGCGCCGGGTCAGGTTCCAGACTATATTCTGCTTCAATCCGAAATCAAGCATGGCGATCCTGGCGCGCCGCATGACCGACATGTCGGTCGTAAAGGGCAGATGGCGCATCGCATCGGAAGGCCTCAGAACGCCGATGGGACGGTGGATCCGGCCGATGGCGCCCGCTGGGAAAGTTTCGCGCACAGTGCGGCTGACCCGGGCAACCGGCCCGGTGTTTCTGACCAACCGGATTTTTTGCAGGCAGGCATCCAGATCTGCGGGGAGCTGCGTTGTAATCAGGCCGTTCATCGTGCCGCTCTCACGCAAGCGTAAGGTCAGGGCTCGTGTATCCATCTCACAGATGCCGGCAATGCCGTTCCGGACCAGATACTGGTCCAGGTCTTCGGCGTCCCGTTCGTCGGCGATCATGCGCGTAAGGTCGCGGACAATGATAGCCTCAGCCCAGGGTTTGGCTGATTCGCCGTGTTCGCTGAACACACCGTAATTGCCGATAATCGGTGCGCTCATAACGATGCCCTGGCCGGCATAAGAGGCATCGGTTAATAGTTCAAGGTATCCGGTCAGACCCGTATTGAACACGATTTCACAGATCACGTCTCTTTCGGCCCCGAACGATCGCCCGTTCATGATGCTGCCGTCTTCAAGAATCAGGTATGCTTGCATTGAAATCCGCTCCTCCTCTAAGTAACTGTCAAGTGGTCAGGGCATATCAATGCCTTGCTTGGTCTTTTTCCATAGGGCAAGTTTATAACCACTAATATTCTATACCTTCACGGGCCAGGATGCCACGCTGATAAGGATGACGGACGCAGGCAATCTGCGAGATATAGTCCGCCCTGTCCATCAGGCGTTCAGAAGCGATCCGCCCTGTCATCACCACTTCCAGCCCGGACGGTTTACTATCGAGAAAATCGATCAGCTCATTTTCTGTCATCATGCCGCTTTCAATAGCCCCCAGGATCTCATCGAGCACGAGCAGATCGATGTCATTCTGCCTGACCAGACCGGCAGCAGTGTGGAAATAATCAAGGTGCAAGGCTCGCGTCGCCTCCTTTTCCTGATCCGTCATGGCAATGGAGAACTTGCCGGTTACCTGTCCGGCAAGAAACTGGATGCCGGGCAGTTTCCTGAGCGTCACCAGTTCACCAGATTTGCCGTTTTTCAAGAACTGGACCAGCAGAACGCGATACTCATGACCCAAGGCACGGGCAATCAAGCCCATCGCCGCTGTCGTTTTGCCTTTGCCTTCGCCACAGTAAATGTGGATCAAGCCTAATTTTTCCTGTCTTACCACATGTTCCTCCTGATGAGTAAGTCGCTCAGGGGCTGTTAAGAATTCAGTTGGTTCTTTTTACAGCGCCAAAGTTATTTTTACCTGCAGGTCACAGTCTGTTGACCTGTTTCCCGCTTTACGAGTATTATAGAGGCACGTTGCCGTCGGGGCAATCCTTTTTTATAGCCGACCGGCCGGCTCGGGAGCAAATATTGATATGTCAGAGAAAACCCGGACAATGAATCTTCAGAAGCATCGCAAACCGCTGCTTCTTTCCATGACCTCGCTGTTCTGGTTTGCCATGTACACCTACCCTTCATTTCTGACCCCATATCTGACTGAATTAGGTGCATCGCTGACCTTGTCAGGGCTTATTGTCGGATCTTACGGCCTGACCCAGACACTGGTCCGGTTGCCTCTGGGTATTCTATCGGACCGTTTGCGCAACAAGCGGTTTTTCATCAGGATTGGCATGGTCTTTTCTTTCGTCAGTGCGCTGGGCCTTTATTTGTTCCAGAATATTTACCTTGTCCTGGTTTTCCGGGCTATGACTGGTCTGGCCGCCGCGACCTGGGTTCATATATCGACACTCTACCTCGCGTACCATCGACCGGAAAAAGCATCGAAGGCGACCGGACAGCTCAATTTCATCAGCAATATCGGCTCTGTCAGCGCAATGCTGATCGGCGGGTTTTTGGCTCAGGCATTCGGCTGGAAGTTTGCTTTTCTGGCAGCCGTTATCGGAGCCGGAGCCGGCTTTCTGATGTCCCTATCCCTTACAGAAGACAAGATCCCGCAAGCTGACCATTCATTTTCGCTGCGCGCGTCGCTGGCCGTCGGCAAGGACCGGCTTTTGTTCTGGACATCCATTCTGGCGCTGCTGTCTCAACTGAGCACCTTTGCCACCATGCAGGGTTTCGTGCCGCAGTATGCCAGCCTTCTGGGCGCCGACAGATCCCAGTTAGGCCTGCTGTCTGCCTTTTCGGTACTTCCCCGGGCGATCGCATCACTCATAGGCGGCAGCCTGCTGGCACGGTATTTCCGTCTACGCAGCCTGATCGCCATCGGTTTTGTGATGACGGCGGTCGTCGCCTGCGCCTTGCCACTGATCCACAATCTGCCGCTTTTGTTCTTCAGTCAGATCATCGCCGGAACCGGTGTCGGTCTGCAGTTTACCCTGGTCATGTCTATCTGTACGCAAACCATTCCGCTGGAGAGAAAGAGCACTGCCATGGGCTTTTTTCAAGCGGTCTACGGCATCGGTATGATCATTGGACCGGTTCTGGTCGGCATCTTGGCGGACATATTCAGTCTCGGCACCGGATTTGTCATCATTGGCATCCTCACAATGATGACAGCCGTGCTGTCATGGTTTGTCTTGCGGGATTAAGAACAGCCGGTTGTCGTGCCGCAATCAAGACAAACCTTGCAGGTACCATTTCGAACCATCCGGGTGCTCGAACAGTTTGGGCAAGTCGATCCATCATGCAGCCGCTCGCCTTTACGGGCTGCTTCGCGTGCTTTTTCATGGATCGGGGGTTCTGATGCCGGGAGATGGCCGTTGGCCCGCGGTTCGCCCTGCGCGCCGGTCGCGTATTCTCTGTCCGGCAAGGATGGGAATGACGTGTGCTGGTCAGGCGATGGCACAGGCTGATCACTGGCAGGCTTGACCTGACAACGGCTGAAATCGCCCAGCTCGATGTCGATCACCTTGCTGATCAGATCTGAGATCGATGTGCAGTACTTGATATAGGGATGTCGTGTGACAAATCCATATGGCTCGTATTTCTGGCCACGCAGCATCTTTGATATATTCTGCGGTGGGATGTGGTACTGCAGCATGACCGAGATCGTCTTGGACAATGAATTCAAAAGGCCCATGATCAAGGTGCCTTCCCGATCCGTTGTGATATAGATCTCAGATATCTCGCCGCTATTATTGCGATTGACTGTCGTATAGATTTTAACATCGTCAATCTGAGCAGGATGCGTGTGTCCAGCCCGGATACCGACCGGTTTGTCGCGGCGCGACAGGCGATACTCCGCAGCTTCCTCGTTACTTTCCTTGAGTTGCCGTTGTGCCTTGTTGGCATAATCGAGTAAGGCGTCGTATGTCAGACTTTCCAGGTCAAACGACGTTTCCTGGCCGTCGAGCCTTATGTTGAGCGGCTGGGCGAATTTGGATCCGTCGCGATAAAGTGTGATGCCCTTGACACACAGGCGCCATGATTCCATGACAACAGCCTTGAAGTCATCGATTGTCGCCTCTCTGGGCAGGTTTACTGTCTTGGAAATGGCGCCTGATAATAACGGTGTCAAGGCTGCCACCATTAAAACATGGCCGCGATAATGGATATAGCGCCTACCGCTGCCGCACTGGTTGGCTGTATCAAAGACCGGCAAGTGTTCTTCTTTCAGATCGGGCGCACCTTCGATCTTGCCATCAACGCTCGCACCGTCTTCTTCTCTGGCCACATAATCGAGGATCGCCTGGATCTGTTCTGGTTCATACCCGAGATTCTTCAAGGCCAGACCGATCATCGGGTTGGCCAGTTTCATGAAGCCGCCTCCGGACATCTTCTTGTAGACAATATGTGAAAAAAACGGCTCAATGCTCGTCGATGAACAATCCATCGCAAATGAGATCGTTCCGGTCGGCGCCAGTACCGAAACCTGGGCATTGCGGTAACCATGAGTTTCACCCAGGCGGATGGCATCCTGCCAGTCCATTTTCAAGACTTCAGACCAGTCGGCGTAACCGAGCCCGATCAGGCGATCATGGTCTACGAGCAAGGGAGTACAGTTCAAATCCTCGAAATCATCATTGAGCGCACCGGCAACGCGGGCATGATTGCGGATTACACGCAACATCGATTGTCGATTTAGCTCATATTTGGCAAACGGACCGGCCACTTGTGCCATCAATGCCGATACCGCGTAACTGCGACCGGTCAGGATACCGATTAACGCAGCAGAGACCGCTCTGGCATCCTCGGAGTCGTAGGGCAGGCCCAGTACCATCAGCAAAGCTGCAAGGTTGGCCATCCCCAGGCCTGTTGTACGGAAAAGCCACGTCTTGCGGGCGATGTCAGGGGTCGGGAACTGACCCCAGTGGACAGATGGCTCCAGGATCAGTTGGGCCAATTCAATCATGTGCCTG
>JAWSUP010000320.1:0-385 GCA_033549405.1 Bacillota bacterium
CTTGCGTGCAGTTTGCCCAGATCTGCACCGGGATCCGGCAGCTGGCTCAAGAGCCCGACAGAAACATGTCGCGCCAGTTGGATGTCGCCGCTGTCCGGTTCGACCAGCCCGGCGAGGATTGCGAGCAACGTTGTTTTGCCGCAGCCGTTGGCACCGACCAGGCCAACCCGTTCGCCTTCAGAAAGACTGAAAGACAGGTCGCACAGCAGTTTGTGATCAGCAAATGATTTGTTCAGGTGATTGACTTGCAGTACAGTCATGAAACCTCCAAAGGGCTGTTAAGAAATTAGTTGGTCTTTCCCCGAAAGATTAATGAAGTCGGGCATCGTTAGGAAAATACTTGGTCTTTCTCCCGCAGGATTGACGAACAAGGTCAATCCTGCGG
>JAWSUP010000320.1:395-5195 GCA_033549405.1 Bacillota bacterium
GAGCAAGTTGTTTCATAACATGCCCTTGTTTAATCTTTCGGGGAATATATAGAGCAAGTTATTTATTAATAGCCCAAAAAAAACCTGCTACCGGCAGGTCTTCTCAGATATCATGGCAGGAAAATGCGCCTGTGTGCCTTGCGCAAGATCAACATGCCAAGGCAACTGATATCCAGATGATTTGCTGCCCGCAGCAGCACATCCCGGTTCTAACGGTATGCGCGGCACTTCGGTCGATCAGCAAATCTTCTTCATCTTCAGTGCATATTCCTTTCTTAACAGTCCCTTAATCGCCTTTCAGGCACGATCATTTTACCACGATGTTCCCTGGCAGGCAAATCAACCGCACAGGATAATATAACGTTGCAGAAGTACGATCAAAAAAATTAATGGAAAATTAAGGAAAAAGTGTAACAAATTGAAGGTCTCAATCGTTTATATATATATAGGGGTAGCGCAAGACCACCAATGCATGCTGTGGCGGTCGTGATCCGAGGTATTGATTATGCAAGAGGTTATTCAAAAAGTGCGAATGCTGACCGGGAGCCTGTTAATCAGCTTTTTGCTCTATATCTTCCTGCTCAACCGATTGCTGTGGTACATCGGGTTATCGGCTGAATCAGCACTGATCCCTATCGGCTTTATCCTGTACCTGTCGGCTGTATTTTATTTTGCAGGGAAAATCATACTGGCAAAGGGCAGTCGTCGCGATGCCAGGATCCTGCTGTTTTTATACGGACTTGCCCTGACAGCAGGGCTTCTCCGTTTCAACCAGGGCCTTTCCGGCATTTCGCTGCATCCATTCAGTTTTATTCTGAACTTGCGTGATGACCCGTCCGGATGGCTGGTTGCCGTCATCAACCTGCTCCTGTTTGTTCCGTCATTTTATTTGCTGGTCAAAAGCGGGATCGTTCGGACATTTTGCCTTGGCAGTACGATTGTCATGGCTTTCGCCGTCTGCCTGGAACTGCTTCAGCTGCTTCTGAAGCGCGGCTTTCTTGATGTATCCGACCTGCTGCTGTATTTTGCCGGGTTCTCAGTGGGTTACTGGTTGAGCCGGTCAGCCGTCAAGAAGCATCTTTACTCAAGGTGATACAGCGCGCTTCTGCAGGCCGGTATGCTATAATCGAAGCAGTTTCTAAACCAACACAGGAGGTCTAGGTATGTTTTATCTGGGATGTCATTTGTCGGCTGCGGGCGGATATGTACGCATGGCTGAAGAGGCACTGAGCATCGGCGCCAACACGTTCCAGTTCTTCACCCGTAATCCGCGGGGCGGTAAAGCCAAGGACATCGACGAGCAGGATGTGGCGAAATTTCTGGACATTATTCATGCGAACACTTTCGCCCCCATCCTGGCCCACGCGCCCTATACGCTCAATCCCTGCGGTTCGGACGCGCGGGTGCGTGCGTTTGCCTTCGAAGTGATGGCTGACGACATGCGGCGCATGGAATATACACCGGGTAACTATTACAATTTCCATCCCGGCAGCCATGTAGGCCAGGGGATCGACCGTGGGATCGAGCTGATCGTTGACCTTTTAGACGTTATTCTCAAACCGGAACAGACAACACTTGTCCTATTAGAGACAATGTCCGGCAAGGGCAGTGAAGTGGGGTCACGTTTCGAGGAACTCAAAACCATCATCGACCGGGTCGCATTGCCGGAGAAGCTGGGCGTCTGCTTTGACACCTGCCACACCAATGACGCCGGATACGATGTCGTCCATGATCTGGATGGCGTTCTGGCTGAGTTTGACCGCGTGATCGGCCTGGATCGCCTCAAGGCCGTTCACCTTAATGACAGCAAAAACCCTTTCGCCAGCCACAAGGACCGGCATGAGAAAATCGGCCAGGGTACACTGGGTCTGGCAACGGTGACGAACGTCATTACGCACCCTGCCCTGCGTAACCTGCCTTTCTATCTGGAAACGCCCAATGAAGTCGAGGGCTACGCTGAGGAAATCAGGCTGCTGCGCCAGATCCGGCCGGACTGATTTTTTTATCCGCCGATCGTCTCGTTGGCCAGCTTTTCATAGAACTTGGCAATCGCCGAGTGGTCGCTCTGGCCTTCACCATCTGCATGCAGCTGTTGGAGGATCTGCATGACCGTTCCGGTTAGCAGCAGGGGGGTGCCTGTCAGGTAGCCCGTATCAAGCGCGTTGACCAGGTCCTTGATGTGCAGGTCGATTTTGAAGCCCGGCTTGAAATTGCCGGCCAGCATCATAGGGGCTTTGGCATTCATGACCGTGCTGCCGGCCAGACCGCCTTTAATTGCGTCAAAGACTTTCTGCGGATCGGTCCCCGATTTTTTGGCCAGCATCAGGCCTTCGCTCAGTGCGGCGATATTGAGCGCGACGATGACCTGGTTGGAGAGCTTGCAGGTGTTACCGCTGCCGATCGGTCCGATCAGGACAGCAGATGCCCCCAGGATATCAAAGAGTGGCCTGGCCTCAGTAAAATCTGCTTCCTCGCCGCCGACCATGATGGCCAGTGACCCGTCAATCGCTTTGGGTTCGCCGCCCGATACCGGGGCGTCCAGCATGCGGATGCCTTTTTCTTTCAGCCTGGCAGCAATCTCCTGGGATGCGGCCGGTGCGATCGAACTCATATCGACCAGCAATGTGCCGGATTGGGCGTGTTCCAGGATACCGCCTTCGCCCAGAGCGACCGTTTTCACATGAGGTGAATTCGGCAGCATGGTGATAATCAATTTATTGTCACCGGCGACTTCAGCAATCGAGCCGGCAGCCTTGGCTCCGGCGGCTGCGACTGCCTGGACGGCTTCTGCGTTGATGTCATAGACAGACAGGCTGTAGCCTGCCTTGATCAGGTTGATGGCCATGGGTCGGCCCATGATACCGAGTCCGATAAATCCAATTTTCTGCATGAGATTGCCTCCTTTGATGGTTCTGTTGTGAGAAGCGTTGATATGCTAGATCCAGCGACCGGATTGCTTCTGACTGTTGTAGGTTTCCAGCGGCGCCCAGCCTGTTTCCGTGAACTGGGACAGGAGCTTCTGGATGACGCCATAGGTGATGAAATCAGCAGGAACCAGCCCATCCGGCTCATAAGCCCGGACAAATTCCGGAATGCGCATCAGGCGAGCGATCGTACCCGGATCGACCGGTTTGTCGATTCCGGTTTCTTGCGGTGGATCGGCTTCCAGGACCATGTTCTGGACGCGGGTGGTGATCGAGAACGTGACGGCGGCACCTGCCATCTCAGTGAGATGATATGGGCCGCGCAAACCTGCCGGCATGATGATCGAACGGTAACCCTTTTCCTGGAACAAAGCATAGGTCCGCTTGGCCACGGCCAGACCGGAATGAATGATGTCATCTTCGCTGACGTCTGCCTGCATGTCACTTGCGACATCGCGCAGGTAATCGTCGAGCCGGCCTACCTGCTGGACGACCAGGCACAGCGCCGGCCTGATGCCGGCTGCTTCGGCCCGGGCTGCGCCGCGTTCATAAGCCGCGGCCACCGCCAGTGCCTGGGCGACAGATACATTAAGCGTGGCGCAAATCGGAATACCTTCTGCCGCGAGCTGCTCAACGACCGTCACGCCGGAACGGGTTGCCGGAAGCTTGATGGCGATGTTGTCACCCCAGCTGTGAATCCGGCGCGCCTGGGCCAGCATGCCGGCTGCGTCGCCGGCACGGCCGGGATTGAGCTGACCGAGTGCAAGGCCTTGCCGACCGCCGGTTTCCTGAAAAACAGTGCTGAATTGATTTGCCGCCCAGGTGGCCACCAGCCGCAGCAATGCTTCTGCGCGATCTTCCAGCACCAGCTCAGGAGAGATGGCCTGGACCTGGTCGCGCCAGAAATCCGGTTCATTCTGAAATGTCCGGTACGTCAGGACTGGATTGGTCGTGACGCCCAGGGCGCCGCGCTCTTTGGCGAGCAGGATTTCATCCGGGCTGCCTGAATCGTGCCACCAGCGGGTCTGCGTACTTTCGGCAAGCCAGTCAAAATATGTTTGTGTCATGAACGGCCTCCTTAGATGGACAACGTCTGGAGCGGATTCCAGCCGTTGTCGCAAAACTGGTTGAGTGTCCGGTTGGTTGAACCGAAGGTGATGAATTCATCTGGCGACATGCCGTCCGGTTCATAGGCTTTGACGAACTCCGGCAGGGTCATCAGGCGATTCAGGATAGCCGGGTCGACCGGCTGGTCGATACACTCTGTGTAAGGCCCTTCGATCTGGTCAAGCATGGCTGCGATTTTAGGGGCGACCGAGCAGATCATGCGCGCCCCGGCGATTTCTGTGATGTGATAAGCGCCGCGGCAGCCGGCCGGCATCAGGATGCTTTCGTAACCGCGATCCTGAAAAATGCCATAGGCGCGCTTGATGGCTGCCGTGCCTGCCCAGATGATGTCTTCTTCAGTTGCCGGCCCATCGCTTTCGTGCATGACATCGCGCAGATAATCATCCAGGCGACCGACCATCACGACTGCGATGCCCAATCCGGGTTCCCGGCCTGCAGCACGGCACCGCTCAGCGCCGCGCTGAAAAGCCGCGCCGACGGCAAGAACCTGGGGCACAGTGAAGCTGACCGTTGCCGCGACATTGTAGCCTTTGGCGACACAGTCTTCCAGAACGGCGAGGCCGGCTTTGGTTGCCGGTATCTTGATGACAATGTTGTCAGCTATACGGGCATAACGATCCGCCATCTCGCTCATGACCGCAAAGTGTCCGGGCCGGTTGGGATTAAGTTGGGCGCAGCAGTAGCCATGCCCGAAGCCGCTCGATCTGAACGGGGCGACTTTGCGCGCAATAAATCCGGCGACTTGACC
>JAWSUP010000321.1:0-5189 GCA_033549405.1 Bacillota bacterium
CATTTCCAGCCATTGAAAACGGCGATCGGGCGTGTATCTCCCGGAAAAACACCCTGATGAGTGCCGTCGAAAGTCAGATCTGGAGGGCCTTCGAGATCCGGACCGCCGTCTACCAGCAGTGTGCCGGTCCATTCAGGCAAAACGTTGTCCCGGTACTGGATCCCTCTGGAGTGGTTCAAGTTGTACTGGCCATGCAAGCGGGGGATTTTTGTATTCCAGTTGCCGCTGGCTGCAATCTCCCGGACTGCACCAAGCAGTTTCACTTTGATCCAAATCTGTTCATTGATTGACACAACCATCGGTGTGACGATTGCCATATCCGTTGGCGACATTGATTATCCCTCCGATATGGTCTGGATCCGTACGGCGTTCATATATTGATCAGGCGTCGATCCAGATCGGGCTGGACCAGGCCATGTTGCCGTTTTCAGTAATGATCCGGAAATAGAGGAAATCACCCGCTTGCGGACAATCGATTTGCCGCTGCTCCTGAATGAGCATGGATTGGCTGCCTGGCTTAATCTCAAGTGCTTCCCGGCCATTTTGAATCAAAACCGCTCTGTCGATCGTTTCCGGTGCGGCACAAGTCAGCGCCAGTTCGACCTTGTCTGTTCTACCTTGCAGATCAGACAATTTTACAACCTGTCCCATGGAGGTGCCGGCCAGACTGACATCGAGGTAGATGCGACAGCGGGTGGTCGCATATGTCGCACGCGCCTTAATGGCATCGTAAATCGACTCCCTGTCCAGGCGGCTGGTGATGGCGGCTGTGAAACCTTGCGCGCTCAGCTTGAAGTATTCAGCCGGACTCTCCTGGCTGCTGTGCAGGTCATCTCCAGGTCGACCATCATGGATGTCACCGCCACCGACAAAGCCGAAACGATATCCTCTTTTCAGTGCGTCGATGACATGCTGACCTGGTTTTTCACCACCGCTGACCTTGATCGGCTGTGGATTGCCTTCCAATCCCGGATACTCACTGCTGCCCCAGACAGAGTGGATTTCAACTGCCGGTTCGAGATCTGGGTTCCAGCCATTTTGCCAGTCGACACCCATTGCGACGTTGGCGGAATGGTGTGGAATCGCTATTGCCTCATGACCGATGAGCTGAGACCAGATTTTTTGCAGCGTGTCCTGATCCGGGTCATCACTTCTGAGGATGGGTCCGCTGTCACCGCGATAGTAAATGTTGCGGTGACCCCATTTCATTGAGGTCCATTCCTGCCCAACCAGCGTGGCGAAAGATCCGGAAGCATTGTAGTCGTTGGTTACATCTGTGAAGTACTGCCACTGGCGGTCTGTCAATCCCTCTGTGTGGTCAGAAAGGGCACCAAAATCCAGAAAAGCTTCATCACGGGCAAACGCGTACAGCTCTTCAGGACAACGGATGCCGTCGGTGAAAAAGGATTGCCAGTGCGGATCACCCCAGAAAATCTGGCGTTGGGGGCAGTCTGCCGTGACGAGGACCGGATTTGAAAATGCTGTCATGCCCGATACTGGATCCGTCAGACGGATCCAGTGAAAGCCAGGCTTACGCCAGCTCCAGCCGCTAAACACGCCGATCGGCCGGGTGTCTCCCGGGAAAACACCCTGATTCTTGCCATCAAATGAAAGTGCAGACGGCCCGACAAGATCTGGTCCGCCATCCACGAGTAAGGTTCCAGTCCATTCTGGTAAAACATGATCCCGGTACAAGATGCCCCTGGACTGGTTGAAATTATATTGTCCATAAAGGCGGGGTTTCTTCGTATTATAATCACCGCGGGACTTGATCTCACGAACAGGACCAAGGAGTTTAACTTTGATTGAAATCGGCGTTTCTAATGCCACGACCATTGGTGTAACAATCATAATACCGTTGGGATTCATATCATTGCCTCCAGATCTGTTCTGCGAAAAATATGCTGTGAATGTAAAAATGTAACTTGTACGCGAGAATGTTTATTATTTATCATTATATTATCGAGATTTGTTCATGTCAACAAAAAAACTTGCATTTAATAACTCAACTTAATTAAATAGCGTTTAATTAAGTTGAGTTATCATTTTTTATATCGAACACATCATAGCACCACTCTCATCAGCCTACTACATGATACAGGTCTGCAAGCCAGGACATTGCGGCCAGCCGATTCTCATCAAGGTCAGTCAATGGCTGATCGACCGATAGCAGATGCCAGCGCTCACTGTGCGTGACAGTCTCACCTGGATTGACTTCGCGCAGAGGGCTGAGCGTTTCGATTTCAGAGAACTGGTCGCATGTATAAAGTGCGATCGAAGAATTGTTGTCTGGATACATGGCAACTGGATCTTTATCAAAGCTCTTGATAAACAGGCTGGATCCATTCTGATAGGCAACCCAGTGAACATCATTAGCCAGACCCACTTTGAATGGCTGATGGACATTGGTATCTTGTCTCAGCATAAAGTATTGATCACCCCACAAGGCACGCGAATCAGCCATGGATGTGTGTGGCCAGATATTGACACCCAAGTCTGAAAGGTAAGGCGTATCGCTTTTTTTTGTACGCAATCGGGTAAACGCTGTGCCGCCCGGTGCCATCGCTGATATTGCCCAGGCTGCATAACGAAGCGGCCAAAGGCTGTTATTCCGGATCCTGTGAATCACGGTAACCGATTGGGCGTTCAGCACTATTTCCAGTGACTTCTGTAACTGAGTCGTTGATTCGGTCTCCTGTTGCACGATCAATCCGGCTGCTGTTGGTTCAACATGAACCAGCCGGTTGTCCGGATAATAAGTTCGCAAAGCATCCTCCGGGCTGTGCCAGAGGCGATGGCCGCCGTAGATGCGCCAAGCTTCTTCAGCACCCGGTCCCTGGAAATCAGGCAGTTTGGCAAACAGGTTCGATCCGCCCGGGCAACCCAGATGTATCACCCGCGGACCGACATCCTCCGGTACAACCAGTTCAATCAAATCATTCGATAGTTTCCAGGCTGTGCGCCAGCCTAAATCATGCCGCTGTTCAATCTGTATCATACTTACATCCATACCTTATCTCGTAAAAGTCTGATATCGTCAATTGTATCATATGGCTGCAGATCATACGCATATTTCATCACTGAATATCCCCCACTTAGGTCAGGCATGATATCGAAGCAGATGTCAATCACAGTGAAGCCCCACGAAGGCAGACACGGCCGTTCATGCCTGTGTTCCCTAAACCAGTTCTTCTTGTGAGATTGATCTGTTCGCAGATAACTTCATATCATAAAGCAGAAAGATTACCATGGCTGCCAGAACCAATGAGCTTATTACATAAGTTGTCTTATAGCCAATATAGACAACAAGCAGAAACCCAAAAAGAGCGCCGAGTGCCGATCCAAGATCGATAAAAGTTGTTTGATGCGAAATGACGTGTTCATTATTAACTGTTTGACAGTGAAGATCAAGGGTTACAGCAGTCAAGACAGAGTTCAGACCAACCGTAGCTGCAAAACAAACGGTAGCTGCAAGGGCATACAATAAAAGCCATTGAGAATAGGCGATCGTAAACAGTGAGACTATGTGGACAAGGCAAATAATCACCAGAACTCTGCTCCGGCCATATTTATCGGACAACCGCCCGAAAACAACCGATAAGAAGATACTGTGAAACCAGTTGGTGGATGATAAGAAACTGGCTGCCATTGATATGCCGATTGTTATACCCAGAATCGACAAGTTTTGGCCAAATTTGAGCATCATGATATAACCAACCGTTGTAATCAGCAGTCCTGACCCGATCCAACCGTTGATCATAGTCAATGAATAGCAAAATAACGGGCGGATGTGGATGTGACTTTTCGGCGGTTTACCTGTCTGTGTTTGTTGGAATACACGTTGCGGATTTGACTTATTTTCAACATGACCAATATCAACTAGTTGAACAAGATTGTGGGCGTGCTTTTGAGACAGGGTCCATAACAAAAGCATTATCAGTCCAATAACGAGCGTAATCAAAGAAAAGATATAGAAAGTATTGCGATAGCCTGTATATTCGACAATAACCCCACAGATAAGAAGCGCAGCAAGACTGCCTATGCGCGTGATGCTGTAAAACATACCTGATGCGCGACCCCTGTAATTCTCACTGGAGTTCTGCGTGATGCTATTAAAACTTTCATATCGAAAAGAGGACCAGCAAAAACCCCACGCAATGCGTGATAAAAACAATGCGAACCAGCCAACCGGCAAACCATAAACCAGGGTAGTCAGAGAAGCTATGATGATGCAGGCAGTAACCATAACCCGGCTGCCCAACCGAACATGGAGTGAACTGACAGCATAATTGGTGAACAGGCGAACGAAACGGTTCGTACTAAGTAAAATCCCGACCATGCTCACCGATACACCTATACTGGCTGCATGAATAGGCAGCAGAACATATAAACTAGAATCGCCAAACAAGGAGATGGATACGATAAGAAAAAGGAAGATCGTTTCAGGTGGTAAAACACTGTCTTTTGCGCTGTATTTGCGTCTCATCTGATTACTTCTTTCAATGATCATTTCAACTCAGTATGTACAATTTAATTAGTCTTTTCTCCGAAAGATTGATGAGTTCGGGCATGGCTAATAATTCTGGGAATATACAGAGCAGGTTACTTTAACAGTTCCTTACTATCCGCCGGAAATGGTATTCTGCAAACCATATTTGCATCTCAGCTGTATAATGAACATGGTCGTCAACAAAAATCCCGTTTGTTACCGTTCCATCCTGCCAGTAAGGCGAATCTTCGGCACTGATAATCTGGATCCGCTCATCATGATCAGCCATTTTCCGATACAGTGCATTTTCAAAGTGCATGCCTTCTTCAGGCAGTCCAAGATCCTTGAGCCGGTTTCTATGCAGCAGTTTTTCCAGATAAATGGTGCACACCTGGCCGATCGCTTCACGGAAACCCGCAAAGAGAACATGATAAAGAGAATCAAGATCATCCCGTTTATCTTGAGCCAATCCGCTGTCATTTCCCGCGCTCCAGTGCAGTCCGATCACAACAGGATTCTGCCTGCTTCTGCGCAGGTTATCCATGGCCAGTTTTAGTATATGAAGCGAAAATGGAAAGAGCGAGATGTCCACCGTTCCCAGAGAACCAGGAATCAGTTTCACCGCCCGGTAGGGATTCCACATGTTGTTCTTCTCTCCCTTTGTATCGTGCAAGCCCTGGGCGCCAATCGATATTTGAAT
>JAWSUP010000322.1:0-5149 GCA_033549405.1 Bacillota bacterium
CTGTGTCTATGGGAATGTTTCCCTGCTTTTCGCTGACAATAACAATGGGTACTTTGACCGGCAACGCCGATTGTGGCGTGAAGGCACAAAGGATGCCATCGATCGGAAATCGTTCGAGATAGTGTACAAGGAAACGTTCATAGTCAGTATCACGCATGGTGTTCATGATGATGATCGAGATGCCTTTCGAGCGCGCATACATCTGAACATTCTGTGTCAAAAATGGATAATACAGGTTAGACAGCGTCGGAATCATCAAACCGACTAACAGCTGCCGGGTCTGTAAAGCAGATGACTTTTTGCGAACATAGCCAAGCTGATCAGCAGCCTTCATCACTTTGTCGCGCGTTTCCTGGGAGATCGACATGATCTTTTTATCATTTAATACAAAGGAAACGGTTGATTGTGATACACCCGCTGCAGTAGCAATGTCCTTCGTGGTTACCTTTTTCATATCTGCTGCTCCCCAGTTTCACTTCCAGTATAGCTTCATGAAGCGTGTCCGGCAATGAATATTAGTAATATATGCAATAAAATTTAGTCAAAACGAGTTCGAATGAATTGACACTCAAAATTCCATCATGCTAACCTTATCTTAAATGATATGCACACAGATAGCCGTAAATCGATCTGATACATGATGAAAAGGGGGTATCGGGTGCCATGAGTACAATGTTAGCTGCAGTCCTTGATGATGTCAGAAGCCTGAATCTGCGCACGTTAGCAATTCCATTGATTGCAGATGGCGAAGCCCTGGTCCAGGTCAAGGCTTGCGGGATATGCCAGACAGACTACAAAGCTTTCACCGGAGAACGCATGAACTGGTCAGCACCGATTGTACTTGGTCATGAAATATCCGGCATTATCTCAGATATAAAAAACCAGCAAAGCCCTTTCAATTCAGGCGATGAGGTCGTCGTTTCACCCATGGTCAGCTGCGGGTTTTGCAGCGCCTGCCGAACCGGCATGCAACATTACTGTACGGGAAATCGGACCGTTATCGGGGGAGATGGCGCCGAGATAGTCTGGGATGGCGGGTTTGCAGAATTTGTCAGAGTGCCTGAGACCGCATTATACCTCAAGCCCAGGAATGCGACCTTCGCCGAAGCGGCTCTGACCGAACCCCTGGCCGGTTCGTATAAAGGATTGATCGAAAATACAAAAATGGTCATCGGTGAAGATGTGGTAATCATCGGTGCCGGTGGGATGGGTTTGCTGCTGGCGCAGATCGCATCTGCCGCGGGTGCCGGAACACTGATTGTTATTGATTTGGATGACGAAAAGCTGCAATATGCCCGCAGATGTGGCGCTACCAACGTCATCAACGCACAAACTGAAAATGCAAAGGATGCAGTTTATCGCATGATCCCGTCGGGACCAGATATCGTGTTTGAAGCCGCTGGTCCCATCAAGGCTGCAGAATTAGCCTATCAGCTATGCAGAAGAGGGACGCGGCTCAATATGTTCGGCGTAACAACACCTGGCACAATAGAAGTATCACCGGCAGATATACATTTTAACGAGATCAAAGTGGATGCTTCATTTTCGGTCAATACAAAAGCGATGCTGAAGGCAATCAACTTGATGGATAAAAAGCTGGTCGATCCAAAGAAAATCATTACCCATACATTCAGGCTGCAAGACATCCACGAAGCATTCGCAACCATGAGTCAGCCGGACAGGATCAAGATTATAATCGAACCATAGATGCCTGTGAACATCAGAAGCAATCTCCCTGCATCGGGCTAAAGATGAAAGGTTCACGGCACAAACATAACTAGAGGAATATCAAATGCAGACAACACAACAAACCATCACTCAGGCAGTAGAAGCAAAGATTGCAGGCCAATGGGACATACTCGTGTGCGGTGGCGGGACAGCCGGTTGTATCGCGGCACTTGCTGCTGCGCGCAATGGGGCGTCCGTTGCACTGATCGAAAAAAGCTTTTTTCTGGGCGGTATGATGTCAGAAGGAAACGCTGGGTTGACCAAGTACATCATTCACGCGCGAACGCCTGAGGAGCAGACTGAAATCGTCGAACAGCTGAAGGACAATCCCGCAAAAGTTCAGCTTGCAGGCGGTATCCCAATGGAAGTCACACATAAGCTGCTGACCAGAAAAGCCGCTATCGGAACCTATGGCACCGGCGCCAGCTATGTTTACACAGACAGCCAGGAATTTAAAATCATGCTCTATGAGATGATGCAGGAGGCTGGTGTAACCGTAATCTTCCATGCCTTCGCCTGCAGCGTCCTTACCGAAAACACCCGTATATCCGGTATTGTGGCAGAAACAAAAGGGGGTCGGATGGCTTTCATGGCCGGTCAGATTATTGATGCCACCGGTGATGGTGATGTCGCTGCTTTGGCAGGCGTTCCGTTCCACCTGGGCGTCAGCGAAAACGACGCAGTCTATAAACAGGGGCTGGCAGAGCTGGGAACCCTTCAAAATGTTGGCAGCATGTTCCGCATCGGCGGAGTCGATTTTAACCGATATGTCGACTATCTGCGCGATCACCCGGAAGCGTATGCTGTGCAGCGTTTCGGCCTGATGACCTACGATGCTTTCATTAAAGCCTATGACGCCGGAGAAATGATCATCGGCATAGGAATCACACCGTCCGGCCGCAAGTTCCAGATCTACAACTACCCCTATCCCGGCATCATGATCGGCTGCATCTCAGTCAAGGGCAACCGGGACGGAACAGACATCTATGAACTTTCCCGGGCAGAATACGATATCATGATCGAAGCACGCAACCAGGTCATGGCTCTGCGCGATCTTCCTGGGTTTGAACAGGCCTTTGTGCTGGACACCCCGCAGGCCGGTATCCGTGAAACGCGCCATGTCCAGGGGGAATACAGCCTCAACGTCATGGATATTGTCACCGGCCGCGTGTTTCCGGATGGCATCGGCAAGGGTTGTCATCCGGTCGACATCGGACCGTTGCCCAGGGAAGTAGAAGAAAATCCGATCGGCGAAGGTTGGCACTATAACATCCCCTATCGCTGCCTGGTCGCTGTCAAGTATGACAACCTGCTCCTGGCCGGCCGTAACACATCAGCGACACGTGAGGCAGCTGGCTGTCTGCGTACAACGGTCGCCTGTATGGTGATGGGACAGGCAGCCGGGACAGCTGCCGCTTTGCTCAGCCAGAACTCGCGCGCAGCCCGCGACATCGATATCAATCATCTGCGCCGCATCCTTCAGGAACAAGGCGCCGTCATATAATTTTCGATATCTTGTTGCACTGTAATCTTGCGAAGTAGCACGCTCGCCTTTACATCCAGCTGCAACAGGCGGATAATAAAAACATCAGCGATGATACTTGGAGGTGAAGAACATGGATATCAAAGCAAAAATCGACGAGATTGTGGACAAAATCAAGAGCGATAAAACGCTGGCCGCAAAATTCAAAGAGGATCCTGTAAAAGCGCTGGAATCCATAGCCGGTTTAGACCTTCCAGATGATCAGATCAACAAGGTCATCGACGGCATCAAGGCCAAATTGGCCGTTGATGGAGCAGGTGGCCTTCTGGGTGGCATCAAGAAGATGTTCTGAGGGATAGTTCCAGAACAGCCTAATGAAGCGTCATGCGTGGCGCACCTTGCCAAAAACCGCTCGGAACGATTTGTTCGGAACGGTTTTTGCATTCTTGTCTGAAAGCGATACTGGCTTGCCCAATTTTGACCCGGCTGAGTAATTAGTCTATAATAGCGCTATATAGTTGTACGAAAGACAGGTGAAATATTTTGAACTTAACACAAATCACAGTTGAAAAACGAGTGCTCGGCAGTAAGAGCAGCTTGAAATCATTGAGAGCAGCCGGTAAAGTACCTGGTGTGCTTCATGGCCAGGACTTATACTCCTTGCCGATAACCGTCGACAGCATCGAGTTAAAAAAGGCGATGAGCACAGCGGCTGGCCGCAATGTCCTCCTGGATCTGAAACTCGAAGACGAAAATAAAACAGCCATGATTGAAAATCTGCAGAGGAACGTACTGAAAGACGGCATCTACCTTCATGTTGACCTGATGCTTGTTTCTCTTGACAAAAAGATCGAAGTCAATATCCCGATCACTCTGGTTGGCCAGGACAAACGGGCCAGCGATGACGGCATCGTAGCACAACCAATTCATGAAATTGTCATCGAGAGCATCCCGACGGCGATTCCGGAAAGCATCAAGATTGATATCAGCGGTCTTACAATCGGTGATTCGATCCTGCTTAGAGACATCAAATTGCCCGAAGGCTGTGAAGCGATCACAGCCGCCGATGAAATGTTAGTTCACATCATGCCACCACGCGTCAGCGAAGAAGAAGAAGCCGAGACCGAAACATCTGAAGAATTGGCCGAACCCGCAATCGTCGGTGAAACCAAAGAAGAAGACAGCTAAGGCATTATCAATATGCTCTAAGGAGCTGGTAAGAAATTTGTGGCTCTCTAGCCCGAAGGATTGATGTTTCAATCCTTCGGGCTATTCACTGAGCAGATCAGTCGTAACAGACCACTTAATCCGGATATTCGGGATCGTTAAGCTCGAACAGCGCTTCGATTTCCACCGGGATATTACCTGGCAGAACATTGACACCTATCGCTGAGCGAGAGGGCGCACCCGCTGCTTCACCAAACAAGTCGACCAACAGGCCACTGCCGCCGTTGGCGACTTTTGGCTGTTCATAGAAGTTATTGTCGCTTGCCACAAATGCGGTTATTTTGACGACCTGCCTGACCTTATTGAGATCTTCGATATGGGCCTGCAGAACCGCCAGTACATTGAGCATGCAGTTTCTGGCGTGTAGCTGCCCCTCTTCGATCGACAGATCCTGTCCCAGCTTACCCTGTACGATGGCGCCTCCGATCGAAGGTCCACAACCCGATATGTAGACCAGATTATTGCCAAATGACTTGGCAGAGGCATAGACACCGCCTCTGGCAGGGGCCTCCGGCAGTTGCAAGCCCAGCGCATGCAGTTTTTCATAAACATTGTTAATCGAATTCATTCTGATTCTCCTCTCCGTTCGACCGGCTGACAGGCCAGTCTTGAATCGTCTGTTTCTTGACTTATTGTAACATGTTCCGGATCAAGTTCACCAGATCAGGGATGCTTCTCCCGAAGCATGATCCGACCGGACGATTGATCCTG
>JAWSUP010000323.1:0-5134 GCA_033549405.1 Bacillota bacterium
TGCCTTTACGTCAAATTGCGAACCAGCGGGCAGCTGCCCGCTGGCCAGGGCCAGCGCAGCGGCTGTGCCGGCGGCTTCGCCGGTCGCCATGGCAGTAGCCATGATGCGGGTGGATCCGTGCGCTTCGTGGCTTGCCGAAAGGCAACGACCGGCCACCAGCAGGTTCGCCACGCGATCCGGTACCAGGCAACGGTAAGGAATACCGTAAGATCCCCCTTCCCTGATAAAGGCAAAAGTTGTGTGTCCGCCGGCAGGATCATGGATATCGATCGGATAACAGCCACGGGCAATATTGTCTTCATGGTCGCGCCCAAGCAGTACATCGTCTTTCGTCAGGACATAAGCGCCCTTGATATTGGCCGATTCGCGGATGCCGACCATGGGTGACGTTGCGATGAGATTAGCCTGTTCAAAGCCGGGAACATGAGCGCGCATGGCCTTAAACAGTTCATACATCTGCAGTCGCTCATTGACTTCAGCCTGGTTAAGGTCAGAGGCCAGGCAGCCATTGATACCGGTTGTCCGGGAAATGTTCAATGAATAGACATTTTTGCGCCAGGCAACGGCAGTAAAGGCATAAGTGCGTTCATCACCCCAGGGTGTCATCAATCCGGCGAAATGGTTGATGCCTTTGGCGCCGTCCACCAGGTCACCGGTCACAACCCGCGTATGCCAATGATTCCAGCCCCGGATCTGGCGCCCGGCCTGCAGGGCGGCTACGGCCTGTTCTGCTGATACGTCGCTGAGGATGAAGATGCCGGAAACATTCTGCATCGTCCGGCCTGCTCCGCCCAACCGGATAGAACAGCCGGCCCGCCGCGCCACATCGGCATCACCGCTTGTGTCAATCACAATATCGGCCTCTATCCGCTCCAGGCCGTCTTTGCAGGCGAATGTCACGGCTGTGATACAGCCATCCGGCCGTTGTTCGACATCGACAAACTGGCTGTGCAACTGCAGTCTGACACCCGCTTCAGCAGCCAGCTGCAGGACTGCGTACTTATAACCTTCCGGATCATATGGCGTCAGATGAAACTGCTGGTCCTGCCCCAGGCCGGCCCAGTATGCACAGCCAACATGCCCGGGGCTGGCATCGAGCTCCATGAGCCGTTCGACCAGCTTCTGGCCGATCCCGCCGACGACTCGTCGTCCGCAGCCATCTTTGAAAGCCAGGAAGGGGATGCCGAACGTCGCCACACCGCCAAGAAAGCCGTTTTTCTCAATCAGGGTCACAGTCGCGCCGTTTTTTGCAGCAGCAAGGGCAGCCGCTACACCTGCGGTGCCACCGCCAACGACAACCACCCGGTCCTGGTCTTTATTTCCTTTAGCCATGCAATCCTCCTGATGCCAGTGATTGATGCAATAAGCGTTTGATTCATGACAGGAAAACAGCTACACCATATCCTAATGATGCAGCTGCCTGTTCCCATCAGCGGTTTATCCGGTTTATTCCTCAAGAATCAAGTAATACATCGACTGGCAGGTATCGCCAAGATGGAACTTGAGTTCGCCGTTCGCATATGTTGAAGGAATGCGGCCGGTATAGAAGCCTTCCGGGCCGATCGACCAGACAGTCAGGTTCTCACAGCCCGTTTTGATGACAACATCCGCCTCGATCACTTCGATCAGGATCGGCGCTTTGCCGATATCGAGCACTTCGGTGCGGTCTTCACTGAAGGTCATACCGGTATTTTCCGCCCGGCCAATCGTCGTCAGAAGCATGTTGCCGGAGCTGTTGATGGGTTCGTCCGTCAAAGAGCTCAGGGCGATGGTGGCATAGTCATTGCTGGCCTGGACGCTTAGGTCGCTGGTGGACAACAGACCATTCTCAGCCAGAAAACCATAGATGCACTGTGTTCTCGGTGTGTCAATCTTGCCGATCCGCTGCGTCCAGCTGCGCCAGAGCTCGCCCGTGTCAGAACTGACTTCGCCGGCTGACGCATCGACCACCGCCTGATCGGGTTCGATCACGGCATCTGCGCCATGTGGCTGGCCATCAAAAACCAGGCCGATCTTGTGCTGTTCGGTGACAAGGCTGAGGGCATCCGTATTGCCCGGTGTACAGGTCAGGTCCTTGATCGCCACAGCCAGAGATTTTTCTGCCGGCCGGACATCGGCACGGCGCATGATCAGGGCTGCATGGTAGAAAACACCAAACTTGGCCGGATCGTTCCAGGTAGAGAAAATGCCCTCGCGATACGGCACATTGCCGATTGAGCGCGCATTGATCTCCTTACCAAGTATGTTCTGGTCCCGCCGCGTGGCATACATGTAGGTGTGGATCGCAAAACCCGCCCAGCCTTGCAGCGAACCGGCCGCAGCCAGCAGCAGCGAACTGTCAGCCCGGTACTCGTTGGGCCAGGGTGCATCCCACTCGGAGACAAAGAATGGCCGGTCCGGTGAGCAGTTGAAAGACAGCCCGAGGAATATGCCGTCCTTTTCGGCAACCAACGCCCGCGTATCATTGCCCTTTTTGAACTCACCCCAGTTCCAGCCATAGAAATAGGTATGGCTGTCGTCAAAATCAGTAACTTTCTGCGTCAGGACATTGGCAGCGTTAATGCTCCAGTTTGTGCCGGTTATGGGAATCCTGACCCCAATGGCGCGAATATAATCATAGACTTCACGGTAGTAACGTTCCTGAACGGCCATCTTGAAACGGATCATGATCTCATCTTGTTCTTTGAAGGTTGCTGTTTCCGCAGGATATTCCAGACCTTGCCCGGCCAGCCAGGTTTTCATCTGCACAACGAGCTCACTATGATATGGTTCCACATCGAAATTGAAACGGCTGTTGAACATATCGCATTCGTTGGTGATTTCAGCCAGGATAAAAACGGGATCATCTTTGTAGGCCAGTCCGGTGTACGGGTTCACATGATTCCAGATGTTGTCGATGAATTCTTTCTGCAGATCGATCAGCTTGCGGGAGAATATGCTGTAAGGTTTGGCGGAATCACCCAGTTTAATGGCATTCGGCACGCCGTCTCCGGATTTGAATTTGCGATAGGTCATCAGATCAAGATAGCAATAAATGCCTTCCTGCTTGAGGCAATGGATCAGGTAGTCGAGCCGCTTCATGCTCTCCGGATCAAGGCGGCGCGTCGTGCGGGTGCGCTCACCTTTGCTGAACTGGAAGATATTGGGGGTCGCCCACTCGGAATCGAGCTGATGAAAGCGAACGACATTGACGCCGATCCTTGCCAGGCGTCGGGCTGTTTTTTCACTGTAATCAAAATCGGGGAAATTGGTTCCGCTATTGAAATTGGTTCCCCAGAACAACCCGGAGGTCCCATCTTCAAAAGAAAATGCACTTCCATTTACCTGGAGAAAACCGTGTTTGCCAGCCGGCTTCTCCTGATTGAAAACAAAGGATATATCGACAGGTGCTTCATCCCAGTATACGGGATAAGGGGCAAATTTAGTCATAGTTATATCTCCTCTCCTGATTCGGGTTTTCATAGCGAGTTGAGTCGCTTATGCGCGTTTTAGGTCTTGTACAATAGATTTATCTATCTCGCATCGAAAATTATTTTCGTTATTCTAATGTCTGTTTGCACAAAGCATTGACAATATTAACAGTATAATTCACAGAAATTCGTCTGTCAACAACAATAAAGCACTGATCAAAGCTGGAATTACACATTTATTGCCTGTCTTTTCGTTATGTTGACGTACATTTCGAAAATTTATATAATTAAATCATCCATACCGTTCAGGAGTGTGATCCCGATGTTACCTTATCAAAATCCGACTTTGTCTGAAGAAATGCGAACAGACGATCTGCTGGCGCGCATGACGCTGGAAGAAAAACTGGCTCAGATGCGCCTGACGCCGCAAATAGATCGCCTGTTTGCCGATCAGCCTTTTTCTGACGAGCGAGTCGCAGCAAAATGGCCGCACGGTCTGGGCGCCTCCTACAGCCCGGATTATTTCGATCCGGAACTGCTCAACACTTTTCAACAATATTTCATCAGGCAGACGCGACTGGGCATACCACTGTTGATGATGGGCGAGTCCCTCCACGGCGTGATGAGCCCGGAGGCGACCGTCTTTCCCCAGGCTATCGGCCTGGGCGCCACATTCAACGCTCCGCTGGTCAGCAGGATGGCCACGGTGATCGGCCGGGAGGCGCGCAGCCTGGGCATCCGCGAAACATACGCTCCCAACCTGGACCTCGCCCGCGAGCCGCGGTGGGGTCGGACAGAAGAAAATTACGGCGAGGATCCGTACTTGACCGCCACGATGGGTGTGGCCTACATCAAAGCTTTACAAAGCGAAGGGGTCGCCAGTTCACCCAAGCATTATGTCGCCCACGGCAGTCCGGAAGGCGGCATTAACCTGGCGCCGGTACACTGCGGGGAGCGCGAACTGCGCGATACCATGCTGGCGCCATTTGCCGCCGCATTCACTGAAGCCGGCGCCATGTCGGTCATGCCTGCCTACAGTGAGTGGGACGGGATTCCCGTGCATGCATCCAGGTTTCTCATGACAGAACTCTTACGCGATGAACTGGGATTTGACGGTTTTTCCGTTTCTGATTTCGGTGCGATCACCATGCTGCACCACACGCACAAGGTGGCGCCTGATGCCCTGACCGCCGGCAAAATGGCCTTGGCAGCCGGCCTGGACATGGAAGCGCCCAATGTCTTTGGTTTCGGTCCGGAACTGCTGGAGGCAGCACATCACGACCATGAATTACAGCAGCAGATCAATGAGGCGGTGCGCCGCATCCTGCGCATCAAGTTCCGACTGGGTCTTTTCGAAAATCCCTATACCCAGATCGAAGGCCCGCAGATGTTACGCAGCCAGGCAGCACTCGAGCTGTCCTGTCAGCTGGCCCGCGAATCGATCGTACTGTTGAAAAATGAAGACAGTCTGTTGCCGCTGGCGCATGACATCGGCAAAGTGGCGCTGGTCGGCCCCAACGCCCGCGAAATGCAATTGGGCGACTACACGCACCGCAAGGCTACGGAACGGGCCGTCAGTCTGTATGATGCACTGCTTGAACGACTCGGCCATGAGCGGCTTGTCTATGAGCAGGGCAGCAGCATTGCCGCCGGCGATGCTGCCGGGCGTGCCGCAGCTGTTAAAGCCGCGGAAAAAGCAGATGTGACGATAGTGGCACTGGGTG
>JAWSUP010000324.1:0-1411 GCA_033549405.1 Bacillota bacterium
GTTTCAACACTTCTTTCAAACTCGGCATCATCATACGCTGCAGGACGGCCAACCGCACCAGGAACAACCAGCAGATACTTGCCGCCCATTTCGGCGGTAAAGGCTATCTCCCGTCTCAAATAATCAATAGCAGCCTGACGATTCACCGGCCGATTGCTCGACAGATCATTGTCTGCGCTGAACATGCCGCAGACACCGCCCACCTTGATGTGATGCTCCGCCAGAACACGTTTGGTCTCTTCCGGCCTGTAGCCGAGATCTGGTCCATAATGGTTGCCATGCAATTCAATATAAGAGATGCCTGCCCTTTGCAACCGAGAACAAGAAGCCTCCAACGGTTCCAGACCAAAACCCCAGTTGCTCCAGGAAAGATTCAGGCGCTTTTGCAGTTTTTCCGGCTGTTCTTTTTTCAATTTTGCAAACGCCTGATGAATCGTTGAATCCTTGATCTGATAATTCTGCTGTTCCATATGTCCAGTCCTCCTGATACGATTTATCCGCATCTGACAGTTCAGTTCGGCCTTGCTGTAATTGTGCCTGACAGGGCCACGGCCTTATAATCATGATGCTATCATATCGGCTGGATCGGATTATTTCAATGTCTACAGGAATATTCACTTTCATCAATTCGATGCATCCTGTATAATACGGACAGTTGTTTTCGCACCTTGTGTATACATCGATCATTCATCTGCGGGAGGCGTATTTATCAAAATGTCTGTACAACTGTTTACATCTATGGAATGGTTTGGCGGTTTTCAGTCCATCTTCGTTATCGTTTTCTTGCTTGTGATCGGCTTTTTTGTCGTAACGGCTGTCCGCGGCCTGATCCAGTGGAACCATAACAACCAGTCGCCCCGTCTGACGGTCGACGCCAGCATCGTCACGAAGCGGACCAGCGTCTCCGTTCACCACCATAATCACGGAACCGGCGCCGGTGTTCATCACTCGACCTCGACCACCTATTATGTCACGTTTGAAGTTGCCAGCGGCGACCGGATGGAACTGAAGGTGAAAGGCCACGAGTATGGGATGCTCGCCGAAGGCGACCGCGGCCAGCTTAGTTTCCAGGGCACACGCTACCTGGGGTTTGCGCGATCAGGCACCTTGGATTGACTGCATGGATGACCCATCAACAGGCATGCTGTAATGCTGCAACAGGTCTTTAAGGCTTCGTCGTTCCCTGTGTTGTCTGAGCTTCTGACTCTTGTGTGGTCACTTCACCTTCTGCCGGAGCCGGGACTGTCGTTTCAACGGGTGAGTCCAGGCCAACCCTTTTTTCGAGCGTCCCGTTTTCCAGAACAAAATCCCTGAATGCCATGACAGATTCTTCACCGATATAATATGACTGCAGCGACCAGAGGATGTTAGTTGTCAGATATCCGTTGTCGAACAGGACGATGCCGATGTT
>JAWSUP010000324.1:1421-5133 GCA_033549405.1 Bacillota bacterium
CCTCCCAGCCCGGCTTGTCGCGGATAGCTTCGCCTTCGTTGACAATTGCTGTCTGCGCAAGGAGCTGGTCCCAAACGATTCCAGGATCGGGCAGGCTGTAATAGTCCCAGCGGAGCAGATCCTTCTGTTTCTCGCCCTGCCAGACTGAGTGAATGAACGTATTGTTCAGTTGCAGGTGCTCCGGCAGGTTCAGGCGAGTGATCAGGTCGGCCAGTGTCTTAAAAGCATATGTCGTGTTAAAAAAACCGTAATAGCCTTCATGCCCCTCATAGCGGACCGCCACGACACAGTCCGGATCAATATCCTGTATCTGGTAAAAGGTCGCATCAATCTCATAGGTTTTATCTTCATAAATGTCATATCCGGACAATCGCAGGCTGCCCAATTCAACATCAATCAGGTCTGCGTCCAATTCGCGGACGCTGCTCTGATATTCGATCTCGTTGATCATGGCGCCGCCGGTATATTTTTCATACACCTCACGTTCTTCCCATTTCGGCGATATAATCGTCGCCGCAGTTGTTGTTTCCTGCGGAGCAGTTGTTGTTATTTCAGTCGGGTTGAAGCCTGGTCCGAGTTTTGTCCAGATGAATGAGGCCGTTATAACGAGCACAACAGCAGCCGCAATCAGAGCGCTTTTTTGCCAGAAAGGACGGGTTGCAATACAGCTTTTATCCAGTGTGCCAGTTTCTGCCTCAGCCAGCTTGTCATCGTCGATCAGGCTGATCATTTTCCCCAGTTCTTCGCGATTCATTTATAAGCCTTCTTCCTCGATCCAGGCGCGCAGCTTATGCCGCGTACGGAACAGCATTGACTCCACTTTGCTCTTGCTCATCTGACAGCGGCGCATGATTTCTTTGATCGAATCGAAGTACCAGTACCGGCGGACGAAGATCTTTCTGCTGTCGCCATCCAAAGAGTCCAGAAAACGGTTGATGCAGTCTGCCAGCAGGTCATCCGTACAATTAACACTATCTGAACGGCCGTCAGTCAGGCATTCATCTAACTCGTCAAAGGACATGGTAACAGCAGGATTGCGCTTGGACGCATGAATATATTGGTACCTTTTCAGGGCCAGATTGCGGGTTATCCTGCCCAGGTACGCCGACATAATACGCGGCCTGGCCGGGGGTATGGCGTTCCAGGCGCCCAGGTACGTGTCGTTCACGCATTCCTCAGCATCTGCAGAATTGTGCAGGACGTTATTGGCGATATGGTGAAACAGTTTTCCGTACTTCTTCTCTGTTTCCCTGATCGCCTGCTCCGAGCGTGCCCAGTAAAGATCGATGATCGCGCTGTCTTCCACGAGACGTGTCTCCTTTGCATTAGAAGGCCTTCATCTATTATGTACGAAAACGAAAGCTTTTGCTTGCATTGGATCGATTTTTTACAGAAACGGCGCTCTATGCATCGGTGTCAGCCAGCTTGGTTATTTTTACTGGTTTATGTTAAGACATGGCGTTGCCTGATTGCCTTCGTCGCTATAACACGAACCGCTCCTTGATCATCTGCGCGACCGTATCAGGCGATAAAGCCGAGTTGTCGATCTTGATGTAATTCGCATAGGGCACTTCGCCATCATGGCTGACACAACGGTATTTCTGATCGTCCTGGATGAGCCTTCGGTTTGATGCCTCGATGTCCCTTTTCGATGCTTTGTGTTGCAGGCGGTTGGATGTCGTATTCCGCTGCAGCCGGATTTCTTGCGGCGCCACTAATTCGGCGAAAAAAATGGCGGCATCATGCTGCTCGAAGATACTGCTGACATGTTTGACATAATCCCAGTCAGACTGATGATCAAAAGCCCACATGAAGGTGAAAATCATGCCATACTGGTCAGATGCGGCAAACTCTTCAAATATCACCTGGCGCATACGTGAGACCACTTTTGAGTTGTAGTTGCCGAAGAGCTCGATCACCGGTTCGATCGTCATGTGGTTGTGAAATAAGCGCAACCCGGTAATTTTCGCGAGTTCCTGTCCGACGGTCATTTTTCCGACAGCCGTATTGCCGATCAAAAATACTAATTTCATTGTACTCTCCTGCTTTTCGACGATGCCTTAAGGATTTTGGGGCTGCTTACCCAATCCTGTATTCCTGTTCACCGGCTTTGACGGCATACCAGGCAAGACCGTCGTTGTATTTCAGATAATAGAACCAGCCGTCCGGACCGACGCAGATCGGTTCCGTATCCGCATCGAGATGGTACTTCTTCTCCAGCGTCTCCAGGTCGACAACGACAATCTCATCCCCGATAAAGAAGCCATCTTCTTCATAGGTGAGGTTGAATGAACAAGACAGGTTTCCGTCTGCAATGTTGAAGGTCGTTATCCTGAAGTCAAACGGCCAGACCAGTTCATAGCCGGTGCCGTCGGTATGGACGCGCCGGACGCTGTATGGATTGTTCATGTCCATGAAGTACACCCAGTCATCCCACACACAATAGGTCTGGATAAAGCCTGTACTCAGATTGACTGTCTGGTCACCCAGGCGATAGTTTTGCACTCCGGTTTCGATGACAACATCGGGCTCTCCGCCATTGATGGGGATGCGCATCAAGCCGCTGTTTTCACGTTTTTCGCAGTAGTAGGCCCAGCCATCGGCTACACTGGCAAACATGACGGTCCGGTCTGTCAGTTTCTCCTTTTGGCTGCCGTCGGTCTTCACCTTATACAAGCACCCGTCGTCGCTCCCGTTGTGGTAAACGATCCATTCTCCCGACACCGTCAAAAATTGGCTGCTGTCATCGGAAAGCTTCTGCAGTAAACTTCCATCCGTCCGCATTTTATATGATCTGTACTCATCGAATGGATCAATAAAATAAATCCAGTCGCCGATCACGTTCAGGCTGGTGCCGTGTGCTTGGCCGACTGCCTGGTAGCTTTCTCCGTTCGCGTGTATTTTGTAGATAGCGTAATCCTCATCCGGCCGCGACAGGTAGACCCAGTCACCTTGCCAGGTGAGCAGACCGCCGTGCCAATCACCGTGATATTTGGCTGCATTCGTCAGGTTGCCGGTCGTGATACCGACTACATTAATGTCCTCCGGATCAGTTGTGTCCGGGGCGAAGGGCACAAGGATCGAATGGTCGGGCTGGTTCTGAGCCGCCCATTCAGCAAGAGCCTGCGCGATAGCCGTATCTGCGCTGCCCTGTTCCATCAAGCGGTTTATTTCATCGTAATTCTGTGCCGCCAGGGCTGCCAGAGCGCTGACCGCATCAATGTAAGCCGCCGAGTCGGATGGTTCAATGGCGATCAGTTTCAAGGCGGTTTCATAGACAGCCGCATGGTCGCCCTCACTTTTATACCGGGCAATGAGCCCGCGCAGCTCATGGACAGATAAAGCAGCGCTGGTTCCGTTTGTTGCGGATGTCTGTTCCGGCTCAGATGCCGTTGTGACAGAACCTGTGCTTATCGTTGCAGAAGGATCAGTAATGGATGCGGACGGCTGTCCGGTATCAGCTGTTGAACATGATGACAAAATGGATGCGATGAGTGAAATAATCAATGTTGCTGCCAATGCTGTCCGCTTCAATTCACTACCTCCCGGCATGCTGCTGCCATAATGCGTCAAAACCAGTCCGCGTACAGATCGGAAAAATATCCTACCCAATATTATCACATTATTGCCGCAAGCGCACCAGTGGCTTTTAGCTCAGACAGTGCTGAAGCACAAAAATTCGATTTACTCCAAAAACAGCTCGCGAAAGCAT
>JAWSUP010000325.1:0-5129 GCA_033549405.1 Bacillota bacterium
ATGTGCGGGGGTTGGCGCTGGATCAGCCCGATCCGGTGATTTCTACGCCTGTCTGGGAACGACTGCCTGGATTTCCTGCACAGCGGATCAGCCGATTTTTGACCGCAGACAACGCCTTTTCAATATGGCCACAACCGACGGCTCTGCATATGGTGTTTTCGGAGCTGCCCAGAATGCCGGTCAATCAGTCCTCTGGGCAATGGACCTGCTTGGTGATGCCAGCGAAAAACAGTTTGACCGGGATGCGTCTCTGGCGCCACCGGCCAGTGACGGGCTTTTATTTCTGCCCTACCTCGACGGTGAACGATCCCCGGTTTATGATTCGGATGCCAGGGGCATTTATTTCGGCATCGGATCACAGCATCGCGGAGCACATTTCAGACGGGCTGTCCTGGAAGGCGTCGCGCTGGCTCTGCGCAGCATACTTGCAGTCTTTCGCGAACAGGCGGATGTGAATACCATTAAACTGATCGGCGGAGGAGCCAGCTCAGATCTGTGGCGACAAATAATCGCCGCTGCCTGCGGTGTCGTGCTTGAGCAAATGGCAACACCTGCCGGTGATGCGACCGCACTTGGCATGGCTTTGACTGCCGGTGTCGGCATCGGCTTATATCCTGATCTGACGGCAGCTCAGTCAGTTATCCGTACCCGCAGTCGAGAAGAACCCGATCCTGTTATGGCAGCACGCTATGATCATATCTATCCATTGTTCGAACAGCTATATCAGACCAATAAGTCTCTGTTCAAGCAACTCGCTGCTGTTCAGGCGCTGCTTGGGAACTGTTGAAAGACCGCAGAAATCCATAAAAACCCAAAGGGAGGCTTCTCTATGTCGTGCCAAATCCGCAAAGGAATCAATATCTGGTCATTTGATCAGAATATGCCTGTTGTTGACTGCATGCGCCTGGCCAAAAAAACCGGATTCGAGGGCATCGAGCTGGCCTTATCGGCTGGAGGGCCGCTCGGACTGGAAACACCGGACGACGAAATCATCGCCCTGCGCCGTCAGGCAGACCAGATCGGGATCGTGATCAACAGCCTGGCAACCGGTCTGTACTGGCAATATTCATTGACCAGCAATTGTCCGGAGATCCGCGAGCAGGCCATGGCGATCGTCCGGCGCCAGCTTGCTGTCGGCAAGCTGCTTGGTGTCGATTGTATCCTGGTCGTGCCGGGAACGGTCGGAGTCGATTTCAAACCAGAAGACGTTGTTCCGGACGCGGCGCAGCTGTCGTTTTTTGCAGGATCTGAAATCATCCCCTATGATATCGCTTACGAGCGATCTTGCACTGCACTGCGCCGTCTGGCCAGTGACGCGGAAGCACTCGGTGTGGCCATAGGGATCGAAAACATCTGGAATAAATTTCTTTTGTCCCCTCTGGAAATGCGCACCTTCATCGATGAGATCGGATCACCACTGGTCGGCGTCTATTTCGATGTCGGCAATGTCGTCGCGACAGGTTATCCAGAACAGTGGATCAGGCTGCTCGGTCGGCGGATCCGCAAAGTCCACTTCAAAGACTACCGGCGATCAGTCGGCAACCTGGCCGGATTTGTCGATCTGCTGGCTGGTGATGTAGACTGGCCGGCTGTTATTGCAGCTTTTCAGGCGATCGGCTATGACGACTGGGCAAATGCTGAGATGTGCCCGACCTATCGTTATGCGACCAACCAGATCATTTTCAACACCTCGGCAGCTATGGATCGGATTCTACAGCTATGATCCGATTTTAACTGCTGAGCTGAACCAAACACACAATACTACCAGATGCGTGATTTATCACCGATCTGCCACAAGTCGAGCTGATCTGGCATTTTTTGATTCAACGGCAGGCTGGCTGCGTCCAGAGCAGCTAAGATGGACGAGTCCAATTTCGTTTCGACTGCCTGCACATTGTCGCGCAGCTGGTCGACCGTACGGCAACCAGCAATGACCGTGCTGACTCCAGACTGGGCGATCAGCCAGGCAATGGCCAGATGACCTTCCTTGATACCTGTCTCCTGAGCGATGCGGTTCAGTTCATCCAGCAGATACAGCACTTCGTCTTCGGCGCCGGGGCCACCATGCCGGGATTCTGGATTCCCTTCGCACTTGAAGTGCACCGAGCGTTTGCGTACCAGGGGGATATCCTCAAGGTGAGCATACTTGCCGGTCAGGATGCCCTGCATGATCGGCATATAGGCAGCGACGCCGATCTGGTTTGCATGACAGTAAGGCAGTATTTCCTTTTCGATGCCGCGCGTCATCAGGTTGTAGGCGAATTCATTGGCGACAACCGGAATTTCCATTTCTCTTGCGATATTCAGGGTGCGCAGACCAAAATTACTGACACCAATCTCGCGTACCAGCCCTTTCTCGCGCATTTGCTGCAGGGCTTCAAGGTTGGCACGCAAGAGTCCTTCGTCCCTTGTGGGCCAGTGAATCATCATGATATCTATAACATCGGTCTGCAACCGCTTCAGGCTGGCTTGGATGGTCTCTTCATAACGGGACAGCTGATCTGCAGTCTGAATGGGAATTTTGTTGCAGATAAGCGCATCTTGTCTTTTTCCACGCAGAGCGATCCCGAGGGACTCCTCGCTCTTTCCATCATTGTAACCGAAGGCCGTATCGAAAAAGTTGACACCCATGGCAAGTGCCTCTGCCACGAGATCATTGACATCCTGCTGGCTTTGCGCACCCCAATAACTGCCGTCACCGCCGCCGAAACTCCAACAGCCCACCGTCAGAGGGCTGATCTTCAGGTCTGACTGACCGAGTTTATTTTGTATCATGCTGCACCTCCATGCATATCGTCTTGACTATGCTCATATTGTAGCATAGAACCTTAATGAGAAAAAAGTTAATACGCTGGTGCAGTCGCTGCTTGCGTTGCGTTTCCGGATAAAGTTCGCTAAGATCAATTGAGAAAAGTCAGGAGATGTTAAAATGGAAAGGATCCTTCTTATTGAAGACGACCAGGCACTCGGTAACGGTCTGGTCTATGCACTGAGCCGTGAGGGGTTTGCTGTCGAACAGACTAAGACGCTTGCCGAGGCACGCGCTGTCCTGAAGACGGCAGATCCATTGCCTGACCTGATTATCCTCGATATCCTTCTGCCGGATGGGTATGGTTACGACCTCTGCAAAGAGCTCAGATCCGGACAGATGCGAGACAGATGTTCTCTTTTGCCGATCATCTATTTATCTGCCTGTGACAGTGAAGTCAACATAACCATGGGACTCGATGGTGGCGGTGACGACTATCTGACCAAACCATTTCGCATCCGTGAGCTTATCTCACGCATCCGGGCTGTCCTGCGCAGAGGGAACACAACCGGATGCGAGCCAGATATGGATGCGGGTTGCCTGCAAGTCGGTGGCCTGATCCTGGATCCGCTGCGTTATAAGGTCTGGCTTCATAGCCGGGAAATCAACCTGACGTCATTGGAATTTCGGTTGCTCATGTTTCTCATGCGCCATGAAGGCCGGGTTCTGGCCCGCAGCCAGATCC
The DNA here is from genome assembly GCA_033549405.1 of Bacillota bacterium. Taxonomy (GTDB): domain Bacteria; phylum Bacillota; class Clostridia; order Saccharofermentanales; family UBA5734; genus JAAYBY01. The sequence goes on from JAWSUP010000325.1 coordinate 3,495, forward strand.
TGGCAGCGCTGTGGGACGACCGCGAAGGCTATATCGATGACAACACGCTGTCTGTTCACATCCGCCATCTGCGGGAAAAGATCGAACAAGATCCGGCCAGGCCGAACCGCATTCTGACAGTCAGAGGGGTCGGCTATCGACTGGATGATCCCAATGCCTGAACGGCATACTGTGAAATACTGCCGTGTACTGAAATATTGACAGGGAGTGGGGTGCTTATTCATGCTGACCTGGCTTAACAATCGATCTCAACGCCGCTGGATGCAACTGGCCTTGCTGCTGTTGCTGGTTTTACTGATCGCCTGCTTTTTGCTGGCCCGACTGGGCGCACAATGGTTCATCCAGTATCAGGTTCGCCAGGACATGGCATTGATCGGCTCACTCGGCATGCTGCCGATCTCGGATACCGCACCTGGTCAGACGTTGGCGGATGTTTGGGACCATCAAATGGCAGCCAGGATCCTGGATGGTCAATTCAACGAAGAGTCCGTCGCAGCAGGCCAGACGCTACTCGCTCGCTATGGCATGGCAGCAATAGACAACAGCCGGTATTTCAGTCGATATAGCCCGGTTTTCACCGTATGGTTTATCTCTCTGGCCGGCTTGTCGCTGTCGGTTTGGTTCTGTCTGACGGCAGTGGCGTTCCGGCAACAAGCAAAAATCTACGCCAGTCTGCGGCAACTGTCTGAAGCTGCACTTTCAGCGAGCGAGCACGATCAGCTCACCAATACGTTCTTTGCTGATGCAGACAAACAAGAGGGAGACCTTTCCGCGCTGGGCCGAACACTGGCGACGCTCGTTGAACGTTCTGGCGGGAGGATCAGGACCATCCATGCTGACAAGCAGTTCCTGCAGACATTTTTGTCTGATGTATCGCATCAGATCAAAACGCCGCTCTCGTCCTTGCGCCTGTACCATGAACTGATACTGGAGGAGCCGGGGATGGCGCCGGAGCGGCGTCAGTCCTTTCTGCAGCAGGGACTCGATCAGATCGTGCGGATCGAGTGGTTGATCCAGGGACTATTGAAAATGGCGCGCCTCGAAGCCAGAGCAATTCCCATGCAGTTGCAACAGGCGGATCTGGCTGAGACCATAGATAGCGCCATCATTCCGTTCACAGAACAGATGAACAGCCAGGCAGTAGCGGTTTCACGCCAGGTGCTATCTGGACTTATCGTCAACCATGACCCCGAGTGGGTTGCCGAAGCACTCAGCAATCTGATCAAGAATGCGCTTGAGCAGATGCCTGATGGCGGACAGCTCAGGATTGCAGCTGAAGCGTCGCCATTGACAATCCAGCTCAGGATTTCTGATACGGGCAAGGGTTTGAAGACTGAGGAAATTCCCTTTATCTTCGAGCGTTTCTATCGCAGCAGTACGTCGCCGAAAGAAAATGCCGTCGGCATCGGCCTGTCATTGGCGAAAACGATCCTGGATCAGAATGGAGCTGATCTGACTGCTGTCAGCCAGCCAGGTTCTGGCGCCACATTTGTCGTTACTTTTATCAGGCGGTAATCGCCAGCTCCTTAAGTAATCTTAAGCTTCAATTCATGTTTCCTTAAGGTAAACGGGTTATGCTTAAAAGGACGAATCACTCGGTCTGCAGTTCAGGCTGATTAGAAATGAGGAAATAAT
>JAWSUP010000326.1:0-5125 GCA_033549405.1 Bacillota bacterium
GCTGCATTGCTTCCGGTCCAATCACCTATACTGAGTTAACCCGATAGCCACATAATTATATATATAGTCTTTGTCTGTCTTTATATTTCTGCTGCCTGATCAGCCTGGCTGACTGATCAGGCAGCAGAATCATCATGGCTGATGCAAGAGGTGCCTATGTCGATCGTTTTAATTGTCGATGACGAAAAAAGTATTCGCGAAACCTTCAAGGCCTTTATTCTCAGTGAAGGTCATCAGGTTCAAATAGCCTGTGATGTGAAAACAGCACTTGCGTTAATGCGTCAGGAACCGCCTGATCTGATCATCACGGACATCATCATGCCACGCATATCAGGAATGGATTTTCTAAATCAAATTAAGAAAATCAATCCTGACGTACCCGTCATCGTCATGACCGGTGAACCGACCGTGGAAACTGCCCAGCAATCTGTCAGCAGCGGCGCTTTCGACTATCTGATGAAGCCGATCAATAAAATGACTTTACTGGCAGCTGTATCTAAAGCACTTGAACACAAACGGCTTCTCGATGTAAAGAAAGATCTCGAAGAAGAAAACAGGATTCATCGCGAACAGCTGGAACAACTGGTCCGAATCCGAACCAGTGCACTCATGGAAACGATCAATGCAACGATCACCATGATCTCCATGATCGTCGAACAGAGAGATCCCTATACAGCTGGTCACCAGAGGAAAGTCGGCAATCTGGCTGCAGAAATCAGCATAAGAATGGGGCTTTCAAATGATATCGTCGAAAGCCTTTACGTCGCGGGTTATCTGCACGATATCGGCAAGGTGTCTGTACCGGCGGAAATATTATCAAAGCCTGGTAAATTGAACCTTGCAGAATTTGAAATTATTAAATCTCATGTGACCTATGGATATGATGTGCTCAGCAAAGTGTCGTTGCCATGGCCCATAGCGGATATCGTCTGCCAGCACCACGAGAGATTGGATGGCAGCGGTTATCCGAACCGGCTGAAAGACGCAGAATTGAAAATCGAATCAAAAATATTGGCTGTCGCCGATGTCATTGAAGCCATGACGGCACACAGACCTTATCGACCCAGTCTTGGCATTGACATCGCTCTTGCTGAAATTAAAAAGAACAGCGGCATCCTGTATGATCCGGCCGTCTCCGCTGCGGCGATCGATCTGTTTGAAGAAGGTCATTACCAGTTCAGCGACGAAATGCATCTACAGTTAACATTTACAGAGCAGAAGACATAGGCAACAGAGTGGCAAGGAGGTTATATGACAGGGATGGTACCTGCTGACAAGCATAAGACCGATCCGCAGGATGTAACTGAATGCAGACGCAAAGCCATTGAAGCCGAACAAGAGTATCGCGCCCTGTTCAAGATAGGATTTTTGATCCGTTTTTTACGACAAAGAATCGCGATTCGGGGACAGGCCTTGGTCTGTCAATCTGTTATGGCATCGTTAAGGAACACCACGGAACATTGACGTTCGAAACAGAAGTCGGCAGTTATACGCGCTTTCTGCTCCTGCTGCCGGTTGACAACGGCTGGACCAGGCCCTGAATGACAGCAGTTGACCAGATGAGGTATTTCGTGAGAAATAAAAAAGTGCCAATCATCAAACTGACATTTCTGTTTCTGTTGATCATGGTTATCAACGTCAGTACACTGCCTAAAGCAGCAGCTGCAACCAATCATAGCGCTGACAGGATCTACAGAAGCGCTACTGAATACGATTACCCGCCCTTCTCTGTCACGAGTTCCGGTGAAGCGGACGGTTTTTCAGTCGAGCTGCTCAAGGCTGTTGCCCAGGAGGTGGGCATCAACGTTTCTTTTAAAATCGATCAGTGGAATGTCCTGAAGGATGAGCTGAAAAATGGTGATCTGGATATTCTGCCACTGGTGGGCTATACGGAGGAACGTGATGAATATTACGATTTTACAGTGCCCTATATTGTAATGCACGGGAACATTTTCGTGCGCAACAACAACACGACCATCAATTCTGAAGAAGATCTCAATGGCAAGGAAATCATTGTCATGGAGGGTGATAATGCCCACGAATACGCCCAAAGAATGCAATTCTCCGATAACCTTATCTTGACAAAAACCTACGAAGAAGCTTTTCGGCTTCTCAGCTCAGGCCGGCATGATGCCGTATTAGCCCAGAGCCTGGTCGGCGAAATGATGATCGCGAACCTCGGGCTGAAAAATGTTATGGCCGTCACCCAGCTTGGTCCAGATGACCTGTCACGCATTAAGGTCAATCTCCACAGCTTCGAACAGAAATTCTGCTTTGCGGTCAAGGAGGGCGACAAAGAACTTCTGGCAAAACTCAACGAAGGACTGACGATCGTTTCGGCCAATGGAACGTATACTGAACTTTACAACAAATGGTTTCCCTTCCTCGTCGACACAGTCTCCGTCGGTCAAATACTGCTCTTAACAAGTTATTATATGATTCCCCTTCTCGTCCTTGTGCTGGTCGGTGCAATCATTATTGTCAAACAACAAGTGAAGCGCAAGACTGCAGAACTGGAAACGGCCAATCATAAATACAATCAGCTGGAAGCACAGCTGCGCGACCAGCAAAAACTGCATGCCATCGGCACACTGGCGGGTGGTGTGGCCCACGAAATCAATAATCCGATCAACGGCATCATGAACTACAGCCAGTTGATCCTGGATCGCATCAACCAAACAGGCGATCTGGCTGATTATGCCAGAGAGATCATTCATGAAAGTGAGCGCGTATCTGCAATCGTACGCAATCTGCTCCAGTTTTCCCGTCTGGAGAAACAATCCTTTTCACTGGCCAGACCTGAAGATATTATTAACGAGACCTTGTCGCTGATCAAGACCATCATCAGGCATGACCAGATCGAACTGATCGTCACAGTCCCGCCTGATCTGCCCTGGATCAGGTGCCGCAGCCAGCAGATCCAGCAGGTCCTCATGAACCTGCTGACCAATGCCAGGGATGCGCTCAACAAGAAATACCAAGGCTATCATGAAGACAAAAAGATGCTCATCCAGTGCTCAGTGTTTGATCGGGAAGGAACACAGTGGCTGCGTATCATGGTCGAAGACCATGGTGATGGCATCCCTCAAGATATCAGAGATAGAATATACGATCCCTTCTTTACAACCAAAGATCGTACCGAAGGCACAGGCCTGGGATTATCCATCAGCTTTGGGATCATCAGAGATCATGGCGGCGAATTGTCATTCGAGACAGAAGACGGTCGCCTGACCCGCTTTTTCATCGATCTGCCGGCAACAGATCCGGCAGAAGATGAAGCTTGATCATGATATCGTCAAACACTCAGATTCCTAACGGTCATGTTGGGACAGAAAACATGCTCCAGAACCACCTTCTGGTAAGCTTGATCAGATCCTTTGCGGCCTGCGGCTATGCTCAGATCAGCCGCGACCTGTCCGATTTCTTCAGCAGGTTCCACCACGGTCGTGATCGACAGGCGCATCAGGCCAGTCGTGTCTACGATGTCAAAAGCGCCGATCGACATATCTTCAGGGATGCGCAGGCCTAAAGCTTCGATCGCTTTGACCGCGCCATATGCCATCAGGTTGTTAGCAGCAATGATTGCTGTCGGCCGGTCTGTCCGTTCTAAAAACTGCTCCATGATCGCCTTGCCTGAATCCTCCCGGAAATCGCCGCGCCCGAACCAGTCTGGACCTGGTTCAATACCGGCCTTCAGCAGAGACTGCATCCAACCGGACAACCGTTCATCTGCCGATGATTCGCCAGCCGGACCGGTGATCATGAAGATTCGCCGGTGGCCACATGTAAGCATATAATGGACCAGGTCACTGACCGCCCGGACATTGTCTACCGTGACGGCAAAGATGGATCTGAGATTATTCGGGACATTGTCGAAAAAGACAACAGGACATTCAAGGCTGCCATACAGATCCGGGATTGACGCCTGGTCGACAGAAGGTGCAGCGATGATGGCTGCCACTTTCTGGCGCATCAGCAGCCTGACGGCCTGAACTTCACGCTCTGCCTGTTCATCACTGTTACACAACAACACAGACCAGCCGGTGGCCATCGCTTTTCGTTCGATACCCTTGATCACGGCAGCGTAATATGGATTGGAGATATCGGGAACAATCACTCCGATGACATTGGATGAATTAGTCTTGAGCCTGCGGGCGTTGTCGTTGGGCTGGTAATTGAGCTGTTTCATGGTCGCCAGCACGCGACGACGCCTTTCAGGATCGACCCGGTCCTGGTTGTTAACGACACGCGAAACAGTCGATGTCGAGAGATTAAGAGCATCTGCTATATCTTTCAGCCTGGTCAAGTTTCTACCTCTTCAATACCTGCGGTCGTTATAACATCAGCCGATTATAGGCAGATACACGCATCCTGTCAACATAAAGCCCTTACAGGCCGAGTATCCGGATCGCATTCTCGCGGGCAATTTTAGCAAAGACAGAATGGCTGATCTTACCGCTGTTGCGCCAGGATATCAACAGGTCGACGAGTGGTACCGGCATGGTCGGAAAGCACATGTCGGTTCCGAAACAGAGCCTGTCCTGGAACTCTTCCATAAAGCGCGGCCCATACTGATCATCGCGGGCAAAAGCGTTGCAGGCGGTGAAATCGGACAAGTCTCCATGCAGGTTCGGGTAGCGGCGCATCAGTTTGGGCACAACACCTTCCTCACGGATTGGTCCTGTCGGCAGGCGGCCGATCTGATCGCCTTTCAGATTGTAAAGATAGCTGCGCTCTCCTGGCGTCTCCAGACGTCCAATTTCGGACCAGAAGACCGGACCGTGGCCGAACAGAATCAGGCTGGGAAAGCGTTGCAGCGTGTGTTCCAGTTGTGGCAGGCCCGGGTCGTCATAGAGGCCGAAATCACCGCTTAACTGGTCGGATCCATCAAAGATGACCGGCAGGCCGACAGCCTCGGCATGGCGAAAGAGATTCTGCACCTGCGGGTGCATGACCGGCAGATTAGGCATGACCTCCCCGATCCCCTTACAGCCCTGATCGCGATAATACTGCATCAGCCGGTCGAGCGGGGCTTCAGCTGAATGGGTCAGGGCGCGCGGATCGATGTTGCAGAAAGCGACCAGTCGGTCGGGGTGTTGTTCGACCATCTCAAGTATATCTTCAT
>JAWSUP010000327.1:0-5116 GCA_033549405.1 Bacillota bacterium
GCGGTGTGTTTGATTCTGCTGCCAGTGCAAACAGGCGTTGGGCTGTCGCATGGTCTGGTGCAAATGTCTTGTCGATATACGTCGGTTTCCCGGAACGCAGCACCTTCTGGGCCAACGCCTCGTGCTGTTCCGGATGATCAGGCGACAAGAGGACCAGGCAGTCACTGGCCTCAATCAGCGCTTCCTGAGACGGCATCATCTCGACGCCGAACTTATCGCACCACGCCCGGGTGCTCAGGCCGCCGGGCTTGTCCATGGCAGCCCAGGCATAACTGATTGCAAATTCGCTGCCTTTACTGCTTGCCTGGATCCAGGCCGGGTAATTATTGGCGTGCCATTCATCGAGAAAATAATCAATAAAGCCTATTTTTATCATGCAAAATCAACCTCTTGGCCAAGCTCTGCCGATTGATACAGCCCGTCCATGATCTGGGCTGTCACAAGGACTTCATTGACGTTCGAACGAATCTTCCTGCCATCGCGTGCACAGTGGATAAACGCATCGATCTCATCATAGAACATGTCGGCCATGGTCATATCACAGACTGTCTCGGTCAGCATACCGTTTTTCGTACTGTACAAGGTGAACTTACCGCCATACTGCAGCTTGATACCGGCCTTGTCGCCCATAAATTCGATGAACATGGCGCCTTCGTTGATGTTCTGAGCCCAGGCGCCATTCATGGTGATGGTCGGTCCAGCGGTGCGGATCATGCCTGTGACAAATTCCTCGACGTCGTATGTTCCGCTGTAGTCAGGAGGCCCTGCCCACATGCTCGTGTAGGCGTAGTCTTTCATATCTTTGCCCAGCTTGCTGAACGTCGCGCCGGAAACCGTTTTGACAGCCGGTGAGTCGATGCAGTAGCAGATCAGGTCGATAAAGTGGACGCCCCAGTCAATCAGGACGCCGCCGCCCGCTTTGGCCTTCGTCGTGAACTGGCCGCCCAGTCCGGGGATCGAGCGGTACGCCCGGAATGAGCAGTATATATGATACAGATCGCCCAGCTCTCCGGCCAGAATCAGATCGCGCACCTTGTTGACCGCCGTGTTAAAGCGATTGACAACACCGATATTGAGGATGCGCTCATTTTTATCTGCGGCAGCTTTCATCTCCAGGACCTGTGCGTAGTTCATGGCGGCCGGTTTCTCGCACAAGACATGCTTGCCGGCATTCAGACAGTCAATTGAGATAGATGCATGCAGATAATTGGGCACGCAGACAGAGACCACCTCGACTGAAGTATCCAGCAACAGATCGTGATAATCCGTAATAGCCCTGGTATCGGCATCGCCGAACTTCTCGGCAAGAGCCCGGGCACGCTCCGGAATAATGTCGACGCAGTAAGCGATTTTTGCGTTCGGGTTTTTGGCATAAGAAGGTCCATGGGCTGAATTGGCTATGGTACCACAGCCGATAATGGCAACTTTAACTGGTTTCATAAGCTCCTCCTGGATGATTATATTTCCGGTCTGTTCCAGACATTGCAGTGTCAGTGTCTGGGCATGTTTAACAAGTCCTTATTGTATCAGTGCTCGCCATCTGCTTCAACTGCTCCTGAGTGTCGGTCAGGTGCGGGCGATGAAAGTTCCGGCATCCAGATCGGCAAAAGCTTTGCGCAGCTGTTCTTGTGTGTTCATGACGATGGGGCCGCCCCAGGCGATCGGCTCGTGCAAGGGCCGGCCTGATACCAGCACGAAATGCAGGCCGTCCTGACCGGCCTGGATCACAAACTGTTCCCCGGTATCGAACAGCACTGCCCGCCTGCTGATGACAGGTTCCGACAGGTTCGGGCCTGTAAGGCCGGAACCGCCAAAAGCATAGATAAACATTGTCTCATCCGGATCGCTTGGTGCTGAAAAGCTGCGTCCAGGCTGTAGTTCGACTGCCAGGAAGCGCGTCCTGACATAATCCCCTTGGGTTGCGCCCTGCGTTTGACCGTATGATCCGGCCAGGACCTTCACCTGACAGCCTTCTTCCTGGACAAGCGGAATGCGGTCCGCTGTCAGATCTCTGTATTGAGGTTTAGTCATCTTGTCGGCCGCAGGCAGGTTGACCCACAACTGCAGGCCCAACATGCGCGGGGACGCCTGGGGCATCTCCTGATGGATGATTCCGCCGCCTGCTGTCATCCATTGGCAACATCCGTCATTGATGGTGCCCGCATTACCCAGACTGTCGCCATGTTCAATCTGCCCTTTGACCAGGTAGGTCACCGTCTCGATCCCGCGGTGCGGATGCCAGGGAAATCCCCGGATATAGTCATCCGGATTGGTCGAGTCAAACGCATCCAGCATCAGGAACGGATCAAAATCGTAGACTGTGCTGTGTCCAATAACGCGCACCAGGTGTACGCCGGCGCCATCGGTCTGGTGGGTACCGGTCACAATCTGGCGAATTTTACATATTCGCGCTTGTTCCATCTTCAGATCCTCCTTTGCCGCTATTTATCATGCAACATGAAGCCGATCGATCATACTGCGCAATGGGATCACGTCCCAGCGTTCCTTGTCAATCAACGGTGTGTGAAGCTCAACCGCCAAATCGGTCCGAAATAAAGCCTGAGGTATCCGTTCTGACCCGATACAAGGCGCCGGCTTCCGGTTGCCTTTGGAGAGATTCTTCCGACAGGGTGTTGCGGGCTGTCGTCACATAGAGGTCTCCCAGGTCAGGCCCGCCGAAAGCACAACTGGACACCTGCTCGACCGGAAACAGGACTTCGCTGACTTTGCCGCCGTTCTCCGGATCGTAGCAGCAGACACGGCTGCCACCCCACTGGGCGACCCAAAGGCGTCCCTGCCTGTCAATGGTCATGCCGTCTGGCAAACCTTCGTCGGGAGCAATCCGGACAACAGTCTGCCTGTTGTTCAGACTGACGGTCACAGGACTATAGTCGAAACGCCAGACCTCTTTGGCGGGCGAATCAATATAGTAGACATACTTTTTGTCTGGCGACCAGGCAAGGCCGTTGGATATTGAGATGTCTGAAAGCACCTTGTGAACAGTCAGATCCCGGTCCATGCAATAGAGTGATCCGGTTCCCTGCTGACCGGTCAGGCTCATTGTACCGGCCCAGAAACGTCCGTCAGGGTCACATTTGCCGTCATTGAAGCGGTTACCGGATTCATCGACAGCCATCCAGAGCTCCGTGACAGTGCCACTGCTAAAATCAACCGTTGCCAGGCCATCTGTCAGGGCTGCGATCAGGGTGCCGTCCTGTCGCAAGGCAACGGCACCGACCATTTTGTCAAGTTTGCACTGATCATCCCGACCAGTGTCCGGATCATAGCGATGGATGAGGCAGCCCATAATATCCACCCAGTACAGGCAGTTGTTGCGCTCATCCCAGACAGGACCTTCTCCAATAATCGCTTTCGCGTCTACCAGACGTTCATACTGCATTGATGGCACCTCACTTTTTCGATTGCAGAAACACTGCGCACTGGCCCTTCCGCATGGGAGCGACGATCTATTTGAATTATTATGATCACAGATGCGTCTGTTTGTCCAGCACTGTAACCGCGTTTCAGCCTGTATACAAGGTGTATTGCCGGTCTGTCAGAACCTTGAGCAATTCATCGTTGTCGCATACTGGTGCAAGGAGATCGATTCCTGCGCTGCCCTCGTCTCCCGGCTTGTGGAAATCAGACCCGGCTATCGCAGCTAGATTGTGTCTGTCGGCCCAAAGGGCGGCAATGTCATTTCTGGCGTCATGGCGCGGGTTGCCATTATAGACTTCCATACCATCGAGCAAATGCGGGTGCATGACCGTCATAGTATTGCGCAGCGGATGCGCCTGGTAGATCCGGAGACCATTCCGGTGTGCCAGCGGGCCAAAAGTTCGCAGGGACATTTCGTACAGTCTGGGTTGTTCCAGCAGGAAATCGCGGTCGATGCCAAAGACCAGATAATCGTTGTTGTTTTCGTCAAAACGGATCTCCATGCCGGGCAGAACAACGATCCCCAGGGCAGATCCGGTGCGTCGTGCCTTTTCGTAACCGGACAGGAATGTGTCGATCATGTTTGCCCAGGATTGTGTTTCCTGCTTTTCGAAAAAACCACGGTAATAATGGTCGGTTACGACAAGTCCGGTATAGCCAAGCTGGTGATACCAGCGCACCGCTTCAGCCGCAGCCACTGTCGCACAGCCGCTGACCTCCTGTGTGTGGAAATGTGTCTCAAAACGATATCCGTGCATAGATATACTCCTGTTTCAATCTGATCTGCAGTCTTTTTGGTCTGTCTGCCGCATGCAGCAGCCAACAGCCATCTATTGTACCATAAAGCCATATTGCTTCAACGTTGATCATTGTGAAGTCCACCTCAGAGCCGGGTATGGGTTTGGGCAAGGGCTGCATAGAGTCAATCACGTAGAAGATGCCGCAGGATTCCTTGCAGATCTGCGGCATCTTGATTGTGTGTCTTCTGATTTTACCCTTCAGATTCCATAACGACCGCGGCCACGTCGACGGGCTAAAGGCTTGCCTAGTATTTCAGCGAAAACAACACCTTGAATCAATGTGTTGGCATTCATCACGGGTACGATCGCTGCAGGCTGAGCTGCGCTTTTCTTTTCTGCTTTTTCCTCTTGCAGATCAAGGTTACGGGCAAATGTACCGGGGCCAGAATCATCTGATTCCGGTGCGGTAAAGCCCTGCTGCCCCTGATAGCTTTTCTGTTGCGGCATGGGCCGGGCCATGGCAGGCCGGCTCGGTTCATTGCCGGCGGCTGCCGCCTCCAGCCTGCTCAACATATCGTTTATTCGTTCATTCCAGGTTGCCATCCGGCATCACCACCTTGGTTATAGCGATTATTTTGGCTCGCCGGTTGTATCGGGTTTGCCGACATTGGCAATCGATGAGCGCATCTGGGTGTCAGAAACCACATTCTGCAAGTTGTAATAATCCATGACGCCCAATTTGCCTTCGCGCAGAGCCTGAGCCATTGCTTTCGGGACTTCAGCCTCGGCTTCGACAACTTTGGCGCGCATCTCGACGACAGCTGCCTTCATTTCCTGTTCGCGGGCGACAGCCATGGCACGGCGTTCTTCAGCCTTGGCTTGGGCAATCCGCTTGTCAGCTTCTGCCTGGTCTGTTTGCAGCTGGGCGCCGATATTAC
>JAWSUP010000328.1:0-5105 GCA_033549405.1 Bacillota bacterium
GCGGTGGTGGTGTCTCTCTGATATTAGCTTATCACCGAAGGCAGCAGCCAGGTGCGTGTCCGGTTCGATCAGGCAGTCAAAAGCGCCGCGGCGCATCGGCTTCTGGATCGTACTTACGACCACCGAAGAGACCATGTCGCAATTATCGCCATTTGCCGGCAGGACAAAAATCGGGCTGCAGGACGTTTCTGATTCAGCGGAATGGGCATCAGTCAGGCCGGCACAGGTGCGGGCGAACGCTACTGTTGCCATCTGCATGCCAAGCCCGATCCCAAAAAACGGCTTCTTGCTTTTGATGGCATAGTCAGCTGCCCAGATCATTCCATCCATGCCTCTGGGGCCATAGCCACCGGGGACAAGGATTGCCGCCACATCTTTAAGCGCATCCTCGGCTGTCTGAGCATCGACCAGTTCTTCTGCATCAACCCATTTCAATGCAACTTTGACGCCATTTTCGATGCCGGCATGGCGCAGTGACTCCAAAACGCTGAGATAGGCGTCCTGCAGCGCCAGGTACTTGCCGACCAGTGCAATATTTAATGGATGAGTTGCATCGCGGTCACGTACAGTCAGACGGTGCCAGTGTTCCAGGTCGGCGGGGCGGTCTGGATCAACCGGCAGATCGAGTTTGCTGCAGACCTGTGTGGCCAGTCCTTCAGCCTCCAGGGCCAGCGGCAGATGGTAAACAGTCTCAACATCAATATTCTGGATCACACAGTCAACAGCGACATTACAATACAGGGCTATCTTCTCCCGTACATTATCTTCGAGCGGCTTTTCGCAACGGCAGACCAGAATGTCTGGCTGGACACCGAGCGAGCGCAGTTTCTGGACGCTGTGTTGCGTTGGTTTCGTTTTTGTTTCACCGGAATTTTTCAGATAGGGGATCAAGGTGACATGGATGAACAGGACATTTTCATGACCGACTTCATAGCTGACCTGGCGGATTGCCTCGAGGTAAGGCAAACTCTCCATATCGCCAACCGTTCCGCCGACCTCAGCGATCAGCACATCCGGTTGGTTTTTTCTGTCCTTCTGGTAGATATGCTTCTTGATTTCATTGATGATGTGCGGAACGACCTGTACCGTTGTTCCGCTGAATCCACCTTCACGCTCCCGCTGCAGAATATCCCGGTAGATCATGCCTGTGGTTATGTCACTGGTGCAGTCCAGGCTGGTATCAGTAAAGCGTTCGTAATGGCCGATATCAAGGTCGGTTTCTGCACCGTCATCCGTTATAAATACTTCTCCATGCTGGGTTGGGCTCATCAGGCCAGGATCGATATTGATGTAAGGGTCAAACTTCTGGTTGAGGACGCGAACGCCGCGCGCCTTGAGCAGACAGCCAAGAACAGCGGCTGTGATCCCTTTACCAATGCCGGAAACCACACCGCCTGTTACGAAGATGTATTTTACTGCCATTTGATATCCCCCTGCCGACAGATCGCCCTGCCCAGCTGATCGGCGCATGATGATTCTGCGACATAAAAACAAAACCTTGCGCCAATGATTACATGATATTGTAAAGACTAACCCCCCAACTGTCAACAGGCACATTGGCCTGGAAAGCGCTGGTTTTCATGCATCATCCGCCCGATCGGACGGACTGTCGCGACGTCGTGGTTTCAGGACATAAGCCAAAGGCAGCAGCAAAAGGCTGGTGATAACCATCTCAGGCACCATGTAGGTTCCGTTATACCCCAGTGAGTAGAACCAGACATTCTGGCCTTCAGGCGTATAGTTGGCAAAAAAGATGACGCCGGACAGCACATGGGCAAACAGTCGTCCACTCATGGCGACCACGACTGCCAGGACAATGCGCGGCAGAGACAGAAGGCCGATCCGGCGCAAGATGTTTGTTTCTTCCATGCGGCGCGCAGACGGGGCAGCGAACAGGCCGGACAGGCCAAGCAATCCAAAAGCGATCGGATAGTCCAGAAATATGGATGCCCAATGTGCAGCATAGGGTGCAATGATAAATTGCAGGACACCATAGACGACTGCAGTGCCAATGCCCCAGACCGGCCCGAAAGCAAGGGCGCAGAAAATAATCGGCAGCATGGACCCAATGGTCAGGGACCCGCCCTGCGGCATCTTGATGACTGTAAAGATCGACAGCAAAGTCCCCAGGGCTATTGCCATGCCGCCGCTTGCTGTGGCCAGGACAAGTTCCCTGGCACTTTGCTGCAGTGTTAGTCTGGTTCGGTTCTCGTGTGACATACGCTTCCTCTTCTTTCTTTCCGGGGGCTATAATCTCCGGCCTAACAAAAAGCTCCCCTATTGCCGGTTGGACAAATGGAAAGCTTCATAAAGCCTGATTGTCCCTCCGCCGGCATTATCCGGTTCAGGTATAAGGGTCGACACCTGCAGGTGTCCTCTCAGCCGACTGCCGCCAGCTCCCCTCGTATTTTTTCTTAGTATACATCGTCCAGGTGTCTATGTAAATAACACGCGTTACAATTATGCCGGCACTATAATGCCGCTCATGATGGCTTCGATCTCCGCATATTCCCTCGGGATTGCCTGAGACAAGTTCCGACAGCCCTCCTCTGTCACCAGCACATCATCTTCGATACGCATGCCGATGTTGATCGTCGGTATGTAGATGCCTGGTTCGACCGTCAGAACCATCCCTGGCTGTAAAGTCGTTTCCCGGTTGGCGACATCGTGCACATCAAGACCCAGATGGTGGGATACATTATGCCAGAAATAATCCGTGATAGCCTCTCCTGGTTTCATCATGCCGGCTGCCGTCAATCCCTGATAAGCAGTCTTGCGGCAGGCTTCATTGATCGCTGCAAGCGTTGTGCCCGGCCGGATCACGGCAAAAGCTGTCTCCTGGCACTGCCGTACAATCTGGTAGAGTTCTTTCTGCCGTTCAGAGAAACGCCCGTTTGCTGGAATCACCCTTGAGATATCCGCGCAGAGGCTGCCTGTTATAGCGCCGACATCGATCTGGACGAGATCCCCATCCTCGATCTGTGAAAAGGGCTTCATGTAGTGCAGGCAAAACAGATTCTTACCGCTGGCTACAATCGAGGGGAATGCAGGACTCAAACAACCGGCCTCAGCCAGTACACCGGCAAATTCAGCCCACAGCTGGTATTCCATCAGACCCGGCTCCATCCGTCGCAGCATGGCCCGGATACCCGTTCCGGTCAGGGCGATTGCCTTCTGCATATGATCGATTTCCACCGGACATTTAATCATGCGCAGCTGTGTCAGAAAAGGTTCAAGGTCCCGGCCCAGTGCCAGCTGATCTGGAAATGCCTCTGTCAGCCAACTTTTCAGCTCAGAAGACTGGCTGTCTTTTGCGCTGGTATCAAGCCACAATCTGATATTTTTATCTGATAATATGTCTGCCATCAATCCCTTGAAGCAACTGGCATATTGTATTTCATCGATACCAGAACAGGCAGTTGCTTCATCCGGACCAGCCCGATGGCCACGCCAGCGTTCAAACATCGGGTCCTGTTCCGGAATGAACAGGATTTGTCTCGTCTGTCCTTTGGCGCGCAGCAACAACAACACGCAGTCTTCTTGCTCCAGACCACTGAGATAGAAATAATTACGATCTGTCCAGAACGGATAATCCTCATCAGCGGTCCGGTGTGGCGGACGCCCAGAAGTTAAAAGGGCCAGCGCAGGGTCTCCCAGCTGGTCAAGCAATCGGTCCCGGTTGGTTGAAAAATAAGATGCAGGTAATCTGAGCTGATTCTGTACGGCTGTCATACTGACCCCCCATCCGGGCAGCAGATCAAAGCCACCGCCCCGGTTTTCTCCAGTTTACAGCCTGTTGCCACTATCTGGCAAGCTGATCTTAAAATCACTCAGGGACAGCTTAGGAATCCCGGGTTAAGCTGCCGGACAAGTTTTCGGAATAATCACCGATGCTCCGATAACGTTCGTATCGATTCTCAAGCAACGTCTCTGTTTTTTGATCGGCCAGGTCCTGCATGGACTGTGACAGAAATTGATGGATTGCCGTCGCAGTTGCAGCCAGGTTGGTGTGCGCCCCTTCATCCGGTTCGGCAACAACAGCATCGCAGATACCCAGCTCTTTCAGGTCATAGGATGTAATATGCAGAATATCGGCCGCTTCTCGCTCCCTGGATGGATCTTTCCAGAGCAATGATGCAAACCCGCGCGGCGATATCACGGAATAGAGCGCGTTAGAGAGCATGCCCAGCCGATCGCAGACACCAATGGCCAGAGCGCCGCCGCTGCCGCCTTCGCCGGTCACCAGACCAATCAGTGGCGTCGACAGCTGCATCATGCCCATCAGGTTGGCTGCTATGGCTTCTCCCTGTCCGCGTTCTTCAGCGGCGATACCGCAATAGGCGCCGGACGTGTCAATCAGGCAGAGAACCGGCCGACCGAATTTTTCTGCCTGACGCATCAGGCGCATGGCTTTACGGTAGCCTTCCGGATGGGGCATGCCGAAGTTGCAGTGAGCGTTTTCTTCGATTGTCTTCCCCTTACGATGGCCGATAATGGTCACAGGAACACCATCCAGGCGACCCAAGCCGCACCAGAGTGCAGTATCATCCGCATAACAGCGATCTCCATGCATCTCCACCAGATCGTCGAACAGGAGCGGCAGGTAATCAGTTATGACTGGGCGCTTGCGTTGCCGGATCAGATCAAGGCAGGCGGAACCGGATCGCTTTGGCGCAGCAGTCAGTCCGTCAGCATCAGACTTGATTCCGGCATTCCCTTGACCAGGCTTTTCCTGATCTGTTTCATGTAAAGCCAGCAAAGTTGCCAGCGTTGTACGCATGCGCGCCCTGGGCACAATCAAGTCCAAGAATCCATGTTCCAGCAGGAATTCAGCACGCTGAAAACCCTCCGGCAGCGCTTCGGCGATTGTCCCTTCGATGACACGGCGCCCGGCAAATCCGATTAAGGTTCCTGGTTCAGACAGGATGATGTCGCCAAGGCTGGCAAAACTGGCAGTCACGCCGCCGGTTGTCGGGTCGGTCAAGACCGACAGGTACAAAAGCCCTGCATCACGGAAACGGCCGACCGCCGCAGATGTCTTGGCCATCTGCATCAGCGATATGATGCCTTCCTGCATACGCGCGCCGCCGGATGCAGCAAAAAGC
>JAWSUP010000329.1:0-5095 GCA_033549405.1 Bacillota bacterium
CTCGGGATCGAGCGCAGAGGTCGGTTCGTCGAACAGCATGATGCGCGGATTCATGGCCAGCGCACGGGCGATGGCTACGCGCTGTTTCTGGCCGCCCGATAATTTGACCGGGTAGTCGTCGGCCTTATCGCGTACGCCGACACGTTCTAGTAGCGCAAATGCTTTTTTGTCGGCCTCGCTCGCATTGAGCAGATTGAGCATCAACGGCGCCAGGGTTATATTCTCCCTGACGGTCAGGTGCGGGAACAAGTTGAAATGCTGGAATACCATGCCCATTTTCTGGCGGACAAGGTTGATGTCACAGTCCTTATCGGTGATGAGCTGCCCGTCGATCCGGATTTCGCCGCCGGTCGGTTCATCCAACAAGTTCAGGCAGCGCAGGAAGGTGCTTTTGCCGGATCCGGATGGCCCGACAATAACGATCTTCTCACCCTCAGCGATGTGACAATCAATATCCTTCAGCACTTCGACAGTGCCGAAATTCTTAACGAGCCCCTTAACGGTTATCACTTCTGCGCAGCCTCCTTTCCAGTCTCCCCATGGCCTTTGTCAGACCCAGAACAATCAGGAGATAGATGGCAGCGACGACCAGCAGCGGCATGAACGCGTCATACGTGCGCGAACGGATCATGTCGCCGGCCCGCGTCAGATCCATGACGGCAATGTAGCCGACGACAGCCGTTTCCTTGAGCAAGGTGATCAGCTCATTGAACAAGGCCGGCAGAATGTTTTTTATCGCCTGGGGCAAGATAATTTTGCGCATCGTGATCGTGTAATTCAGCCCCAGCGAGCGACCGGCTTCCATCTGGCCGCGATCAACGGCCATGATGCCGGAGCGGATGATTTCAGCCACGTAGGCGCCGCTGTTAATGCCGAACGCCAGGGACGCCACCACGATCTTGCTGACAGGCAAGCTGCTGAAAATGACAAAATACATGATCAGCAACTGGACAACCACCGGTGTGCCACGGATGACTGTCAGGTAAAGGTCAACAAACCGCGTCAAGAAAAAGATGCGTCTGCCACTGTAGGCGAGTACCCTGACGATCGCCAGAAACAGGCCGATCGTGATGCCCAGAAGCGTCGCGAACAGCGTGATGAGCAAGGTTTGCCCCAGGCCGTCCACCAGCCAGCGCCAGCGGTTGTCCGTGACAAAGTTATTGATGAAATTGGTGCGCAGTTTTTGCAGAAGCACGCTGTCGAGACCAAACTGGTCCTGAAAAGCGACAACGAGCACCACAGCAGCAAAAACAGCGAAGGTGGCGATCGTCATCGCCGCCGTCACTGCTTTGTGCCGGTCTTTTTTGATTAAGGATCTGCTGCGTGTAAAGAGCGGGTTTCTCATTTCTGGCTTGTTTTCCTGATCACGACCACCTGGGAGGCATCGACATATGGGATAGAAAAGTCGACGTTGACCAGGCGCTCTTCGTTGATGGTCATACCAGCTGCGATGGCCTCGATCTTACCGCTGGTCAGGGCGGTGATCAGGCTGTCGAACGGCATGTCTTCAATTTTCAGTTCCATATCCAGTTCTTTGGCTATCCGCGCCATGATATCGATGTCGACGCCGATGATGTTCTGGCCGCTGGCGTACTCATAAGGCGGAAATCCCGATTCAGTTCCGACGAGCAGGACCCCGTTCGCGCCGCCTGTGTTGTAATCAGGGGTCGGTCCGTTCTCGCCGTCGTGGGCGGCAAATGAGTCTTCCAGAGAGCCGTCCGCTTTCATGGCTGTAATGACTGCATTGATGGTCTCAAGGAGATCGCTGTTGCCTTTTTGCACGGCAATGGCATACTGCTCCGGTTCAAAGCCGACATCGATCTGCATCAGTTCTGTGTTGCTTTTCAGGTAGGCGTCCGCCGTGTCCCGATCCATGACGATACAGTCGATCTTCATCTGTTTGAGAGCCGTGATGGCGTCGACATAGCGGGTGTAGCGATCGACGGTTTTGGCTGCCACATCTTTTGTCACGATCGTGTCGCCGGTGGTTCCCATCTGAACGCCGATGACCTTGCCTGTCAGATCCTCGAGACCGCCGATTTTTACGGTATCTGCACGGCTGCAGGCTGCTGACGACAGCAATATGGCAAGTGCAAGCACCAGGGTTATGATCTTGATATTTTTCTTCATGTCTGTTTACGCTCCATCCTGTTTTGTCTTATTGCGAAACTGGTCCGCTTCGCCGGAATACAGGCCGGCCAGAACCGAATCAGGTCACATACGCCTATTTATACTATAAAACGGCTGCATGATCAACAAAAACCTGCAAGTTTCATCTATATAACATGCAACAATGCCTCTGTGTCTCATGCGCGCAGGCGCGCTTTTGCTTTTTTCGCCAGCTGAGCCAGGATCTCCTGCATGACGGGCGCGATCATCTCATCGCTAAGTGTTCTGTCTTCCGCCCGGAAAACAAGGCTGTATGCCATCGATTTGCAGCCATCAGCCACTTGTCGGCCTTGATAAACGTCAAACAGGTTCACCTGCTCGAGCAGACTGCCGCCCGCTTCCCGGATGATGTCTGACAACTGGCCGGCCGATACCGATCGGTCGACAATCAAGGCCAGGTCGCGCGTGACGGCCGGATAGCGCGGCAGCGCCTGAAATTGGCGCTCTTCTGAGGCAGCTTCGACAAGCAGATCCAGCTCGACGTCGAGCAGTACAGTCCGCGGCGGCACGATAAATGCCTGCGCCACATCTGGGTGGACCTCTCCGACCTGGCCGATCTTCTGACCGTTGACCAACAAGGCGGCACATCTGCCCGGATGCAGCCAAGGGGCTGTATCCGGCGCATAATGCACGTCCCTGATGCCGAGGTGCAGCAGCAGTTCATCCAGGATGCCTTTAAGCACAAAAAACAACTGGCCTGCGTCAGCTTCTGCTGTCGTGTCGTAGATAAACGCAGTCAGATGGCGGACTTCGCGCGGCAGATCCATCACCGGCAGTGTTTCAGGCTGGTAGACAAAAGCTGTTTCAAATACGCGGGCCATTTCGACGGAACGGTTCCAGTTGGTCGATGCAACGGTCAACAGAGACGGCAGCATGCTCGTCCGCATACAGGAATAATCCTCACCGAGCGGATTGGTGATCCGGACCTGGCGGCGCAACAGGTGATCGGCCGGCGCCTGCAGACGGTCAAGCTGGCGCGGGCTCTCAAAAGAGTACGTACAGGCTTCAAAAAATCCGGCCGCCAGCATGAAATCCTTGATCTTTTCCCGGATTTTCTGGGCCGGGGTGCGGCCGCCGAGTGTCGTCTGTTTTCCGGACAGCAGGCTGGGTTTGATGTTGTTGTAACCGTAGATGCGGGCAGCTTCCTCTGCGAGATCCACTTCACAAAGCAGATCCGGCCGCCAGGAAGGGATGTCCGCCACCAGTCCGGTCACCGTTTTTCTGACAGGGATGCTCAGCTTTTCCAGGCAGCCTGTCAGCCAGGATTCATCCAGTTCCGTGCCCAATATGGCGTTGATGCCGACTGTACTGAACGGGACAGTGACTGCCGCGTGACGGACCGGCCACGCATCGATCAGGCCTGGGCATACGCGACCTGCGCCGATCTTTTCGATCAGTTCACAGGCGCGGTCGACAGCCCGTTCGGCATTATATACATCGAGACCTTTTTCGAAGCGGGCCGAAGCCTCAGTCCGCAGCCCCACTTTTCTGGCAGCCTGGCGCACAGCGATCGGATTGAATGTAGCCGATTCCAGAAGGACCGTCCGCGTGGCGGTAGTCACTTCTGAATTCTCTGCGCCCATCACACCGGCCAGGGCTACAGCCCTTTCGTCATCGGCAATAACCAGCATGGTGTCATCCAGGCGGCGGTCGACGCTGTCGAGTGTGCGCATGATTTCCCCGTTGCGGGCGCGCCGGACATGGATGCTGCGACCAGCCAGTTGTTCCAGATCAAAGGCGTGCATTGGCTGGCCCAGCTCCAGCATGACATAGTTGGTGACATCGACCAGATTGTTGATTGGCCGCATACCGGCTCCGCGCAGGCGACGGCGCAGCCAGGCAGGCGATGGTCCGATACGGATGTCACGGACCACTCGCCCACAGTAGCGGTAGCACAGGTCTGGCGCATCGATGCTGATGGCAGCCTGTTCTGAAGCCGGTTGTGGATGATCAGCCAGGACAACAGGTCTGACCGGGGTAAAAGGCAGATTAAAAGTGACGGCAGCTTCCCTGGCCAGTCCTTCTACGGCAAAACAGTCAACCCGGTTCGATGTTATTTCAAAGTCGATGACGACATCATTCAGGTTCAGAACTGTCCGGATATCCTGGCCGACAGGCGTATCTGCCGGCAGGATATAGATGCCGTCGGCCGTCGCATCCGGAAAATCCTGTACGGTAAAACCCAGTTCGCTGACGCTGCAGAGCATCCCGTCGGACAGTTTGCCGCGTATCTCGCCTGAGCGGATCACGCTGCCGTCAGCCAATACAGCGCCATCAACAGCGACTGGAACCTTGTCCTGCACAGAAATGTTGGTCGCACCTGTCACGATCTGCAGCTTGCGCGCACCGATATCGACCTGGCAGATCACGAGCCGGTCGGCATCGGGATGCCTGTCGATGGCTGTTATGCAGCCGGATGTAATATCGGTCACCAGACCACCGACTGTGGTCGTGTTTTCAACTTTAGATCCGGTCATGGTCATTTCATCGGCAATTATTTTTGTATCCAGATTGATCGGGACAAATTCCCTGAGCCATTCCATAGTCGTTTTCATTTTAAACCTCCTCGTTTCATGCCTGGCTGTCTTTTCAGCGGAACTGGCTGAGAAAGCGGATATCATTTTCAAAGAAGTTGCGGATATCGTCTATGCCATAACGGCCCATGGCTGTTCGTTCGACGCCTATTCCGAAGGCAAAGCCGCTATAGCGGCCAGAGTCGATGCCGCAATTCTCCAGGACTTCCGGATGGACCATACCGGCGCCAAGCACTTCAATCCAGCCCTCCCCCTTACAAGTCCGGCAGCCGCTTCCCTGGCAGGTCCAGCAGGAAATGTCCACTTCGCAGCTGGGTTCGGTAAAAGGGAAATGATGCGGACGCAACCGGATGCGGGTTTTTTCGCCAAACAATTCGCGGGCAAACAGCTGC